>JAIWEZ010000017.1:0-15000 GCA_048631945.1 Gammaproteobacteria bacterium
GGGAAGGCTTCTGACTCGACTCCAACGCTTATCAGGTGTTCCGAGAGAAACGGGGGATACCGCAATCAGGTGATGGGTAGCTATCTGCACACAGTCGATAGCGATTGGTACAGGCAAAGGGTTTCCGGAGCACTGATATGCATTCTGGCAGCTTTTTTGATTCTCTTGGTGCGCCTTTACTATCTGCAGATAATAGAGGGGCCGGAATTCAGACGACGGTCCCAAAATAACTGTGTCAGGCTTCGTAGTATACCCCCGCCTCGAGGTCTCATCTTTGACCGCAATGGTGTGCTGGTGGTTGAAAACCGACCCTGTTTTAATATTTCTATTGTTCCGAGGGATGCGAAGAATCCCAAGATGGTTGTCCACAAGCTGGCAGAGCTTTTGGATATTTCTCATGAGGCCCTTTTTGCAAGAATTGATGAAGCTGTGGGGATCCGTTCGTTTAAGCCTGTTCTCTTAAGGCGTGATGTCAGTCGTGATGTTGTGGCGATTATAGAGGCTCACAAGCTCGATTTGCCCGGGATTATTATATCAGTGGGGTCGACGCGTCATTATCTTAACGGGAAACAAGCCTCGCATGTGCTCGGATACCTAGGTGAGATCAGTGGGGAGGAATTAAAGAAAGGATCTTTTCCTGACAACAGAAGTGGGGATTTCATTGGAAAATTTGGAGTAGAAAAGGCCTATGAGCCCTTTTTTTTCGGAAAGCGAGGAGAACAACAGATAGAGGTCAACGCCCTTGGCCAGCTTTCGAGGATCCTTAGAACCGAGGAGGCGATACCCGGGAATAATATCTATCTGACATTGGACATTGAGCTTCAGCGCAAGGTCGAAGCATTACTTTCCGGAAAGGTGGGAACAGCATTAGCCATGGATCCCTCCAATGGCCATATTCTGGCCATGGCGAGTAGTCCTGCCTTTGATCCCAATGCGTTTGTGGAGGGCATGACATACGAGTCGTGGAACGATCTTGCTTCCAATAAGTTTCGCCCTATGGAGAATAAGGCCATTCAGGGGCAGTATCCCCCAGCGTCAACCTATAAGATAGTGACGGCCATGGCCGGGCTGGAAGAAGGGGTGATCACTGAGAACTTTAAGGTTTTCTGCCCAGGGTACCTTAGATATGGCAATCGCACCTACCGGTGCTGGAAGCGTGGCGGACACGGATTCATGAACATTACAGATGGATTGGCCCAATCCTGCGATGTCTTTTTTTATCAGTTGGGTGATAAATTAGGAGTGGATCGATTGGCGAGATATGCTAAACTTTGTGGTTTGGGTTTGCCCACGGGGGTCAATCTTGACAAAGAAGCAAAGGGCTTGGTACCCACCTCAGGGTGGAAGCTTGGCCGGATGGGTGTGCCCTGGCAAGGAGGGGAGACCCTTTCCGTTGCGATCGGTCAGGGGTTCGACCTGGTTACACCCATCCAGATGCTTAGTTTGATATCCGCAGTTGCAAATGGTGGAACACGATTCAAGCCGTTAGTTGTCAGGCGGATTGAGTACTCAGGCGGCTCGCTCGTGAAGAAAGAGGAGCCGGTGCCCTTGGGAAGGCTCCCTGCATCGGAAAAGACGCTTCAGATGATAAAGAGAGGCTTAATAGATGTAGTCAACAAGCGTACAGGCACGGGGTGGATCGCACGTATTCCCGGTATATCTGTGGCAGGCAAGACCGGAACGGCCCAAGTTGTCAGAATGCAGGAAGATAACAAAGAAAAATCCGAGGAGAGTATACCTCTTCACCATAGAGACCATGCCTGGTTTATTGCTTATGCACCTTCTGAAGAGCCTAAAGTGGCCGTGGCTGTGCTGATAGAACACGGCGGACATGGCTCAACAGCAGCAGGGCCAATAGCCAGAGAGATGATCAAGACATATTTGGGGAATTAGGGAATTAAGGGATTGAGGGATTGAGGAATTCATACAATTCCTGAATTCCTAAATTCTTAAATTCCTGAATTTGACGAATTCATGATTGATAGAAGATTGATAGAACATTTTGATTGGGTGTTGTTAAGCCTCACCTTGGTGCTTGGAGGTATTGGTATACTAACGATTTACAGTGCGGCTAATGCTAATGTGGACATAGCCGGGGTGAAAGGACTTGTCCACTTGAAACAGTCATATTGGTTTGCAATAGGCACCGGCGTTATGATTCTAATGGCCCTGTTCAGCTATAGGTGGCTGAACAGGTTGGCATTGCCCATTTACGTCTTCTCTATAGGCCTATTGGTTGCCGTGCTGTTCGTGGGCAAAGAAGTCTCGGGTTCCCAGCGCTGGCTTAACATGGGTCCGGTTTCGTTCCAACCGTCAGAATTGGTGAAAGTTTCAATAGTAATTATACTGGCACGATATTTTTCTCGTGGTGTTTCTGAAGAAGGTTTTTCTCTTATAGAGCTTTGGAAGCCGCTGATTTGGACCTTAATCCCATTTGCCTTAATTGTGAAACAGCCCGACTTGGGCACAAGCCTCATAGTTCTCCTGATAGCAGGCAGCGTCTGTATGTTTGTGAAGATAGAGCGCAGAACGCTTATAGGCTTGACCGGTGTCGTGATCGCGGGGTCGTCGGTGGCTTGGTTTTTCTTGAAAGGATATCAGAAACAGCGGATCTTGACATTTCTTGACCCACAGGGAGATCCATTGGGTGCAGGCTATCATATTATTCAGTCCAAGATTGCGGTCGGTTCAGGATTGCTTTTCGGCAAAGGGTTCCTAAAGGGTACCCAGAATGCCCTCTCTTTTCTCCCTGAACAACATACAGACTTCATTTTCTCGGTGTTGGCTGAGGAGTGGGGATTTTTGGGGGCGGCTGCGATCATTTTGCTGTATGTGTTGGTGGTAATATGGGGCCTGGCAATAGCGGCTCGTTCCAAAGAGCCCTTTGGTACTATTTTGGCTGTCGGTCTTACCAGCATGATATTTTGGCAGGCATTTATTAACCTAGCAATGGCGCTGGCCTTGCTTCCTGTAGTTGGTGTCCCGTTGCCACTAATTAGTTACGGTGGGTCCTCGATGCTGGTCAGTATGGGCGCCATAGGAATCTTGTTGAACATTAGCATGCGCAGGTTTTTGTTTAAGGAGTAAGATTCCTTTATGAATATATCAACAAAGGGAATACAGACGTTTTTGGGACCGGAAACCACACTGGAAGGAAAACTCTCATTTAAGGGTACCGTGCGACTTGACGGCCATTTGACGGGGAGCATAGAGAGCAAAGAAGGGGTGATTGTTATAGGAGAAAATGCGGTTGTAGATGCGGACATCTTTGTGCACACAGCTGTGGTGTACGGGGAGGTGAGCGGCAACATCCGAGCTGCAAACCGCATAGAGTTGCATCAGCCTGCCCGCCTGTTCGGTGACCTCAGGGCCCCTGTGGTAACTATTGATCCCGGGGTGACTTTCCATGGCAATTGTCGCATGGAATCTAACATGGAATCTAAAATGGAATTTAAAGCTGATGCAACCGGCAAGACAATCAATTTGACTTAATGGCAGACATAAATGCACACGCAAAAAAAAACCTTTGACAATGTGCCCGCATTGGTGATATAGACGGGCAACTTTTGGGGGATGTCGTCACATTCCTTTACTATTCTAAACCAACAAGATTAGAGATTGGGAGTTTGACATGACTGTTATTCCTGATTGGACTATGTTTGTACAGATGGGAAACTTTATCTTGCTGATCTTTGTCCTGAACGCAATCCTTTATAAACCTATCCGTCAGATACTCATCGAAAGAAAGAAAAAGATCCAAGGCTACAAGGAGGGTATTGAAACCCTTCAACAGGATGCTTCCGAAAGCGAAAAAAGCTTTCAAGCTAAGGTCTCTGAAGCCAGGCAGCAAGGCGTTCGAGAGAAAGAGGCCTTGAAGCAAACCGGCCAGGAGGAGGAAAAGCAGATTACCGATGAAATCAACCGGAAGGCCCAGGCAGAATTGGAAGCAGTGCGCGTTCAGATTGCCAAAGACGCCGAGATTGCACGACGCGGACTGGAAAAAGAGATAGAGGTTTTTTCCGGGACGATCGTTGAAAAGATATTGGGGAGGGCTGTAATATGAATGCGTTGGTCAGGATGGGGAAGCTACGCTATGTTGTGAGCCTATTGGTGGTTTTCTCAGTCCTCTTTGCCTTTGGGGCGGTTTGGGCTTCCTCTGAGGGCGGACATGGCGATGAAGGGGGCAAGGGCAAAGGCATGGATTTGCTGTGGCGTACCATGAACTTTGTTGTGCTGGCAGGCGTACTTGGTTTTCTTTTGAGGAAACCGATTGCTAAGGGCCTTAGTTCCCGGCGACAAGGCATCAAGGATGAACTGGATGACCTGGAAGTACAGAAACAGGAGGCGGGAAGGCGGCTTGCCGAATACAAGGAAAAACTGAGTCTACTTGACAAGGAAGTAGAAAAAATCGTGGCCGAATATATCCGTGAGGGTGAGGCAGCAAAGGCCAAGATTATTGAAGAGGCACAGGCATTGGCCGAAAAACTCCAGGAACAGGCCAAGAAGAACATTGAGCACGAATTTGACAAGGCCAAACAACAGTTGAAGGCAGAGATGGCCGGGCAGGCCGTGGCCATGGCAGAACAACTGATCAAAGAGCATATCAACGAAGAAGATCAAGAACGCATAGTTGACGAATACTTGACAAAGGTGGTGGTAGCGCAGTGATAGGCCTCAAGATTGCCAGACGGTATGCCAAGGCCCTGATGACTATTGGCAAGGAAGACGGGCAGGCAGAGACGTACAAAGAAGAGTTGGGAGGGGTTGTAAAGCTCCTGGAAGAAAACAAGGAGCTGGTGCAAGCGATTACCAACCCTTTGTATGATGCTGAAAGTCGTAAAAAGGTCTTAGAAGTGGTGGTAGAGCGTTTAGGTCTGTCGAGGGTCATGACGTCCTTCCTTTTCCTGTGCTTTGACAAGGGGAGGATCCAGTACTTGAATGACATATATACGTTTTATGAGAAACTGACCGATGAACTCGCCAACATTGTCCGTGCAGACCTTGTGTCAGCCGTAGAACTCCCGGAGGAAAGCATCACAAAAATCCGTGATGCGCTCTCTGAAAAGACCGGCAAAGAGGTGCGGATGGATGTCAGTGTTGACCCTGCCTTGATCGGAGGCGCGGTGACCAGGATCGGGGATTTGGTGTTAGACGGCAGCGTGCGAACTCAGCTTATGAGTTTAAAAGAATCTTTGCAAAGGAGTGAGAATATCTGATGGAAATTAGAGCCGAAGAAATCAGCGACATTATCAAGGGCCAGATTCAGGACTACGACAAGAAGGTGGACGTGAGTGAAACAGGGACCATCTTGTCGGTTGGGGACGGCATTGCCAGGGTGTATGGCGTTGAGAAGGCCATGTCCATGGAGCTTCTTGAGTTTCCCCATGGGATCATGGGCCTCGTCCTCAATTTGGAAGAGGACAATGTGGGCGTGGCGATCATGGGTGAGGATATCGAACTCCAGGAAGGTGATCCTGTTAAGCGCACGGGTAAGATTGCCGAGGTGCCGGTTGGGGATGCGATTCTTGGTCGCGTGGTGGATGCCCTGGGAAATCCCTTGGACGGCAAGGGGCCTATAGCTGCCACGGAGTATCGCCGGGTCGAAATGCTTGCCCCTGGCGTTATTGCCCGCCAATCGGTTCACGAACCCATGTATACGGGCCTTAAGGCGATCGATGCCATGACTCCTGTGGGCCGAGGACAGCGTGAGCTCATCATTGGTGACCGCCAGGTCGGAAAGACTGCTATTGGTGTTGACGCAATTATTAACCAGAAGGGTCAGGATGTTAAGTGCTTCTATGTGGCCTGTGGCCAGAAAAAGTCCACGGTTGCCCTGATTGTGGATACGTTGCAAAAGGCCGGGGCTATGGAGTACACGACGGTCATTGCGGCCTGCGCCAGTGACCCTGCTACTCTCCAATATATTTGTCCGTATTCCGGAACCGCTATGGGGGAATACTATCGCGACAAAGGTGAGCACGCCCTGATCATCTATGACGACCTCTCAAAGCAGGCAGCTGCTTATCGGCAGATTTCCTTGCTCCTGAGACGTCCCCCCGGACGCGAGGCCTATCCTGGGGATATCTTCTTCAACCACTCTCGTCTACTGGAACGCTCTTCCAAGCTAAACGAAGAACTTGGTGCTGGTTCACTAACGGGGCTTCCCATTATCGAAACACAGGCAGGCGACGTTTCAGCCTATATTCCTACCAACGTTATTTCTATTACCGACGGCCAAATATATCTTGAGCCGGCCCTGTTTTTCTCGGGAGTTCGGCCGGCCATTAACGTTGGGCTTTCGGTTTCACGCGTGGGCGGTGCTGCCCAGGTGAAGGCCATGAAACAGGTGGCTGGTTCTCTGCGTCTCGATTTGGCCCAGTTTCGCGAACTTGAGGCCTTTGCCGCGTTCGGAAGTGACCTGGATAAGGCCACTCAGCAGCAGCTGACTCGCGGGACGCGTCTGGTAGAAATCCTGAAGCAGCCCCAGTATGCGCCGCTGACATTGGAAAAGCAGGTGATGATTCTCTATGCGGGAACAAAGGGTCATCTGGACAAGTATCCTGTAGAAGTCCTGGGTAAGTACGAGGCCGGGCTGTATCCGTTTATTGAAAGCAAGTATCCTCAGATATTCAGTGAGATAGCTGAGAAGAAGGTCATTAGTGACGACATGGACAAGACCATGGCAAAGGCGCTTTCTGAATACGATGAAGAATTCAAAGACACGATCAAGTAGTCGGCAATTTGCCACACTTGAGTATAGGGGTTAGGGTATGGCGACACTAAAGGACATACAGCTCAAAATCGTAGGGGTAAAGAAAACGCAAAAGATCACCAAGGCAATGAATATGGTGGCCGCCTCCAAACTGAGGGGTGCCCAGGAAAAGGCGGAAGCCTTCAGGCCTTATGCCAACAAATTCGCCGAGGTTCTGGGGAGCTTGTCTGATCGTATAGATGCAGACGAGGAGCACGCCCCGCCACTCCTTGTACCGCGGGCGGAAGTGAAAACCATCGACCTGCTCCTCATGACGTCTGACCGGGGGTTGTGCGGGGGTTTCAATACGAATTTGATTATAAAGGCCGAAAAGTTTATGAAGGAAAAGGCTGAGCAAGGAGTTGACGTGCGGCTCATTTGTATGGGCCGGAAGGGGCGCGATTACTTTCGTCGCAAGAAATACAATATCCATAGCGAGCACATAGGCGTCGTGGGCGGAAAATTTGGCTTCAACGTTGCAGTCAACGCGGGGCAAGAACTGATAGACGCATTTCTGAATGGCGAAACCGATGAGGCCCATGTGATTTTCAGCGAATATGTATCCATGTCAAGACAGGTACCAACTCTAAGCCAGGTCGTACCCATTGTTGGGGTCGAGAAGGCCGAGCAAGCCCAAGAGGCTGAGTACATCGCAGAGCATATCTGCGAACCCCCGGCAGAGGAGCTCATGGCGGAAATGCTTCCCAAGCAGGTCTATGTCCAGATATTCAGGGGCTTGCTGGAAACTTCTACTTCCGAGCATGCAGCGCGCATGGCAGCCATGGATAACGCAACGACCAATTGCGGCGAGATGATCACCTCGCTCAGCCTGGTCTACAACAAAGCCCGCCAGGCAGCCATTACAGCTGATCTCATGGATATCGTTGGCGGTGCCGAGGCATTGAAAGGGTAAATGCATATATAGTTTTATAATGGATATATAGGTTTATTGATGTTTAATACGTATTGGGGAGGTAAATAGGGATGGCAGAAAAAGTTGTGAACATGGGAATAATTATCCAGGTAATCGGTAACGTGGTCGATGTGGAGTTTCCCGAAGGGCAGCTTCCCTTGATCTACACGGCCCTGCTCATCTCCAACCCGGGGATCAGTGATGAAGAAGATAACTTGGTCGTGGAAGTGGCCCAGCATCTAGGGGACCGTGTGGTGCGTACCATTGGCATGGACAGCACGGACGGCCTTGTCCGGGGGATGCCTGTGAAGAACACCGGCGAAGGTATCATGATGCCTGTGGGCGAAGCAGGCTTGGGACGGGTACTTAACGTTGTGGGACGACCTGTGGACGGCCTTGGTCCGGTTAGCAGTGAGAAAATGCTCCCGATCCATCGAGCTGCACCATTATTTACCGAACAGGACACGTCAGTTAACGTACTGGAAAGTGGTATAAAGGTATTGGACCTGCTCGTTCCCTTCCCCAGAGGTGGAAAAATGGGCATGTTTGGTGGTGCTGGTGTGGGCAAGACCGTCATCATGATGGAGATGGTCCACAACATTGCCATGCAGCACGGTGGTATTTCTGTGTTTGCCGGCGTGGGTGAGCGTACCCGTGAGGGAAACGATCTCTATCATGAAATGAAGGATTCCGGCGTTCTCCCCAGAGCTGCTCTTATCTATGGACAGATGACTGAGCCTCCCGGGGCCCGTGCACGGGTGGCCTTGTCTGCACTTACCGCTGCAGAGTATTTCAGGGATGAGGAAGGTAAAGACGTTCTGATTTTTATCGACAACATTTTTCGCTTTACTCAGGCCGGTGCCGAGGTTTCAGCCCTCTTGGGACGTATGCCCTCCGCTGTTGGATACCAGCCTACGCTCGCGGTTGACCTTGGTGAACTTCAGGAGCGGATTACATCTACAACAAAGGGTTCGATCACCGCGGTGCAGTGCGTATATGTTCCTGCTGACGACTTGACTGACCCTGCTCCGGCTACCACGTTTGCCCACCTTGACGGTACCGTGGTTCTCTCCAGACAGATCGTTGAGCTTGGGATTTATCCTGCCGTGGACCCGCTCGATTCTACCTCCCGTATTCTGGATCCGACTGTGCTTGGGGAAGAGCACTATGCAACTTCCCGGATAGTGCAGGTAATTTTACAGAAATACAAAGACCTTCAAGATATTATTGCAATCCTCGGAATGGACGAGCTTTCGGAAGAAGACAAACTCACGGTCGGCAGGGCTCGCAGGATTCAACGATTCCTCTCTCAGCCTTTCCATGTGGCCGAGTCTTTTACGGGCAAGCCAGGCAAATATTGCAAGGTCGCGGATACGGTCCGTGGCTTCAAGGAAATCTGTGAAGGTAAACATGATGAGGTTCCTGAGCAGGCTTTCTATCTGGTCGGCGACATTGAAGAGGTTCTGGCGAAGGCAGAAGAACTGGCGGCTGTTGAATAGCATTTAAGGGGTAGGTGGCGTTATGGCAGGTAATATCATGTTAGAAGTTGTGACCCCTGACAAATCAGTGGTCAGCGAAGAGGCTCAGATAGTAGTTGCGCCAGGGGAATACGGGGAGTTTGGCGTGCTGATCGGTCATACCTCTTTCTTGACGACCCTGAAAACAGGGATGCTCAGGTACAAGGACAAGGGCGGCAGCGAACGGGCCGTGTTTGTGAGCGGTGGTTTTGCAGAGGTTTTGCCTAATAAGGTTACAGTCTTAGCCGAGTCTGCAGACCGACGCAGAGATATAGACGTTGAGAGGGCCAGGGCCTCGATGAAGCGAGCTGAACAGCGCCTGGCTGAAGCCCGGACAAAAGAAGATATTGATGCAAGGCGTGCCGAGGCTGCTTTGCAGCGGGCAATCGCCAGAATGAAGATCTCTGAGAGAAGAACAGCTTAGTCAGGATTTTTTTAGTTATACAAGGATTATAAAAGGGGCAAGTCAATTGACTTGCCCCTTCTTTATTGGTAAGAATTGGATTATGCAAGATGTAGCTGTTATCATATTGGCCGCTGGTAAGGGCACTCGCATGAAGTCGAACCGAGCCAAGGTGCTTCATGAGATAGTCGGGGTGCCTATGATCCGATATGTGGTCGAGTCTGCCCTGGCCGTCGTCGACGAGGTTGTGGTGGTTATAGGCCATGAGGCCGAGGCTGTAAGGAAAGCACTTACGCCTTACCAGAGTCTTCGGTTTGCAGTTCAGAAGGAACAGCTTGGTACTGGACATGCCGTAGTGTGTGCTATACCGGAGGTCTCTACCGGCATTCAAGATGTCGTTGTTCTTTGTGGAGACACCCCACTTATAAAGCCAACCACGGTGCGTAGTTTGATTGATCAACACCGAGCGCGTGAGAACCGTTTGACCCTCATAGCAACAACGCTTACAGAGCCATTTGGATATGGGAGGATCGTTTCTGACGGACACGGGAACCCAATTCGCATTGTCGAAGAATCAGATGCAAGCGAATCAGAGAAGAAAATCCTGATTGTCAACAGCGGAACCTATTGTATCAACATGGCTTTTTTAAAGAAGGCGTTGGCAAGCTTAAAGAACGATAACGCTCAAGGTGAGTTCTACTTAACCGATGTCGTAGCAGGGGCGTATCAAGACGGCAAGCCGGCTGTTGTTTTGGAGATCAATGATACGATTCAGATTCTTGGCGTGAATACCAGGGAGGAGATGGCCAAAGCTGAAAAGTTTTTGCAGCAGGCCATAAACGGAGGCGACCAAAATCCTCTTGACTTTTCTAGCAGGGCTTGTTTATAGTAACTTTAAAATTTTGAAAAAATCATGCCAAAGGGTTCTTAGGGGGGGTAGTGGAGGAGGACAATTTTCCAGGACAATTTAAGAAGCTTGAAGATAGGATAGAAGAGTTGATTCAGACATGTCGTGATTTCCAGCAAACAGAATCTGAATTGGAAGCCAAGATTCACGACCTTGAAGGAGTTCTTAAGGCAAAGGCAGACGCTGAACAAGAGTATACAGAAGAAAAATCAATGGTTCGGTCGAAAATAGATGATCTGCTTGGCAGACTGGATCAGGTTGTTGGTTCCAAGTAACAGTCATCCATAAATAGATTTATAGGGCAACGCCTCTGGAGACTGGAAACCAAATTTGGAAATCAGTGGACCAATTAATCACCATAGAATTATTCGGGCAAGCCTATACATTCAGAACAAGTGGTCAAGTTTCGCGAGCCACAGAGATAACAAATTATGTGGCCGGAGAGGTAGAAAAGGTGCGGGCGGCTGGCGAGGCCCCCAGTAAACTGGATATGGTGATCCTTGCAGCCCTGAATATTGCCAATGACTATTTTGAAGTGAGGAGTAGCCGCCAAGACCTTGTAAGAGATATGGATCAACGCTGTAAGATTCTAATTAAAAATATTGACGCCAACACATAGGGCAATACGGGCGAGACCCCTGCCGTGCTCGTGATCGGCAGAAGTTTTTTGAGCCAACACGTAATTATATGGGAACCTTCTCTTGCTTTGGTGTGCATGTTCTGTGGCTCACAGAAAAGCCTAAAGGAGCAACAAGGTACCCACCTGTACTACACAGGTTCAAAAGAATCTACTGACACGGCATTGTGGTGGGGGTACCCTTTATAATATAAAGCGTTATGAAAGCTGGACATTTGTGCTGAGATAAAAGAATTCTGCGCTCTTCGCGATCAAGGGCGCCTTTAAATTTGTGTGTATCAAGCGTAATCATTGCCAAAGTTCCCTATATTATTGTATAGTTAGAATATAAGATTAAGATAGGAAGGCGTGTAGACAGCTATAAGCTTTCTATATGCAATATAGCCTCAGCCTACGTTCAACCCGCTAAGGGTCTTTCCACACTGTCTCGCTTCCATCGGTATCTCGCCCGTTAACGTTTTTCAATTTTGCTTAAAGACCAATGTATTCACGGCATTAAGGGGGATACCAGTATGGATTTCACCTCAGTCATATTTCTCGGTATTATCGTTTTCGCTGCAGGTTTCTTGCTTGCCTTCTGGATTCGTACCAGGCTGACTGCAAATAAAATCAGGGCTGCAGACGAAGAAGCCCGCAAGATAATAGAAGATGCTCAAAAAAAGTTGGAAACTATCCAGAAGGAGGGTAAGCTTCACGCAAAGGATCAACTCTATCAAATGAAGGTGGAGTTTGAAAATGAGACCAAAGAGATACGGTCTGAGCTTAAAAGCTTACAAAAACGCCTTGGGAAAAAGGAAGAGAGTTTAGATCAGAAAACAGGGCAACTGGAGCGCCGTGATGTAGCTATATCAAAAAAGGAACAGCATAATATTGAAAGGGAAAGAAAGCTACAAGGCCAAGAAAAAAAATATCAAACGTTGATTGAGGAACAAAGGATGCAATTGGAGAGGGTTTCGGGTTTGACTGGGGATGCGGCCAAAGAGCTATTGATCAAGGCAATGGAGAATGAGGCCCGTTATGAAGCCGCAAAACTAATCAAGCGTATTGAAAACGAGAGCCGGGAACAGGCCGACCGTAAGGCGAGAAAAATTATTGCAACCGCTGTTCAGCGCTACGCAGGGGATTATGTTGCGGAAAGAACGGTGTCAGTTGTAAATCTGCCCAGTGATGAGATGAAGGGCCGTATCATCGGTAGGGAAGGGCGTAACATAAGGGCCCTTGAAGCTGCTACAGGGATTGACCTTATCATAGATGATACCCCAGAGGCTGTCATTTTGTCAGGGTTCAATCCTGTGAGACGAGAGATAGCGCGTCTTTCTCTGGAGCGACTGATTGATGATGGGCGTATCCATCCTGCAAGAATCGAAGAAACAGTCAAAAAGGTCTCTCAAGAGATGGACGTCGAGATACGAGAAGCGGGTGAACAGGCAGTGTTTGACATGGGAGCGCATGGGATTCATCCTGAATTGATTAAGCACATAGGGAAACTTAAATTCAGGACCAGCTATGGTCAAAACGTATTGGGTCATTCTCTGGAGGTGGGATTTTTGTGTGGTATCATGGCCGCTGAACTGGGCCTGAACATAAAACAGGCAAAGAGGATGGGTGTGCTGCATGATATAGGAAAGGCTATAGACCATGAGGTGGAAGGGCCTCATGCCTTGATTGGGGCGAAGCTTGCCAAGAAATATGGAGAATCCCCAAAAGTAGTTCATGCAATCTCCGCTCATCATGAAGATATTCCGCCCAATTCAGTTCTAGCAGTCCTTTTGCAGGCGGCAGATACCCTCTCAGGGGCTCGGGCAGGCGCTCGAAGAGAAATACTGGAGACATACGTAAAGCGCCTTGAGGAATTGGAAAAGGTTGCAAAATCATTCACAGGTGTAAGTAAATGCTATGCAATTCAAGCTGGGCGAGAGTTGCGAATTATTGTAGAAAGTGAAACGGTTTCAGATTCTGAGGCTATTCTTCTGAGTAAAGACATCGCCAAGAAGATTGAGGAGTCCATGTCATACCCGGGCCAGATTAGGGTGACTGTGATTAGAGAAACCCGTGCGGTCGAATATGCAAAATGATAAACCTTCTTATCGCCATGGCAGCAACGGAGAGGGTAGAGCTTTGGAGAACGTTTTCGACGTATTAAGACAGCGTGGTTTTGTTGAGCAGACTACCGGTGAGGAGGCCATCTTTCATCTGCTTGAAGAGCCCACAACCTGCTACATAGGTTTTGATCCAACGGCTTCCAGCTTTCATGTTGGAAGCCTAGTTCCAATAATGGCTTTGGCCCACATGCAACGACATGGACATCGACCCGTCGCGCTGGTTGGGGGTGGCACCGCTTTAGTGGGAGATCCAAGCGGAAAGACTGAAATGCGGCAGATGTTGACACCGGACCAGGTGAATATAAATGCTGATGCCCTGAAGAAACAACTGAGTAGATTTATTGATTTTGAAAAAGGGCGGGCTGTCCTGCTCAATAATGCACAGTGGCTTACGCCACTTCAATACATCTCTTTTCTAAGGGATATCGGACGTCACTTCAGTGTCAACCGTATGATAAAAACCGAAAGCTGTAAAATGCGCCTTGAATCTGAAGAGGGGCTCAACTTTATTGAATTCAATTACATGCTTTTACAAGCATATGATTTTCTGGAATTATTTAATAGCCATGGGTGCAGACTGCAGATGGGAGGCAGTGACCAATGGGGCAATATTCTGGCAGGTATTGATCTCGTACGCAGGATGCGTCACGAAACTGTCTATGGCACTACTTTTCCTTTGATTACTACAAGTGGCGGAGCAAAGATGGGGAAAACAGCTAAAGGTTCTGTGTGGCTTGATCGTGACAGAACGCCTCCCTATGAATACTATCAGTACTGGATAAATACCGATGATCGGGATGTTGCACGATTCATGGCCCTTTTTACGTTTTTGCCGATGGATGAAGTCAGGGAGATTGAAAAAATAGTTGGGGCCGATTTGAACAGCGCTAAAGCAGTGCTCGCATTTGAAGCAACAAAATCGGCTCACGGAGAGGAAGAAGCTACCAAGGCTTATCATGAATCAGCAAGTTTGTTTGGTCCTCGTGTCGTGCCAAAGGAGATTATGCCGTCTAGCTCAGCACATCACATCGAATTAGAAGCGAAGCCTGCCACTAAAACTTCTTCTGTTGTCCTAGATGCTATTATTGATATATCAGTTCCGCATTCATTCATGGATTTGGATCAACTAAGAGAGGGGATTCCAGCCTTTAAGTTATTTCATGTCCTTGGTCTTGCAAGTTCAGGAGGGGCTGCAAGGCGGCTTATTGAACAGGGTGGCGGTTACATGAATGGTAGGCGAATCGAAGCCATGGATACGATTATTACTGATAAAGACTTGAATAAAGGTGAAATATTGCTTAGGGCAGGCAAAAAAAGATATCATAGGGTTATGGTGAAAGATGAACCGGTGACTTTTTATTCTAAAAAAGATGAAAAAACTTGTTGACAAACGTCATAGTTCGATATAGTTAAAAGGACTTTTACCACAAAGAAGAAAAGTGGGCTTGACATGCTGAAATCAGCATTGTAACATTAGTTATAAAGTCAAGTTTGATCTTTGAAAACTAAATAGTGAGCTTGTGATGAGTTGGGCTCTCTGAGAATTGTACAATAAGTTCAATTGGAGAGTTTGATCCTGGCTCAGAATGAACGCTGGCGGCGTGCCTAACACATGCAAGTCGTACGAGAAATCTCCTGCTTGCAGGAGAGAGTAAAGTGGCGGACGGGTGAGTAACGCGTGGGCAATCTGCCTCCGAATCTGGGATAACCCCGCGAAAGCGGGGCTAATACCGGATGGTATCCCGCGACTTTGGTTGTCGGGATTAAAGG
>JAIWEZ010000018.1:0-15982 GCA_048631945.1 Gammaproteobacteria bacterium
GTCTGCGGGATTGCTTGTGCGACGTACCTCGGTACGCCTCCGCGCAACCCCTTATTTTCCTTGACCTTGCGGAAAATTGCTCATTTCTGAATTGGAAACTTACGCTTGTGCCCATTGAGTTTTTCGATTCGTGGATGGGCACTAGCTACAAAAAGGATCGTAAATGACAAGTGGCATTTGAATCACGACTTATCAAGGCCAATAGCGGTTTCACACTTGTGGAGCTGATGGTCGTTATTGCAATCATAGCGGTCTCTCTAATCATTGCAATCCCGACCTACCATTTGTCCATCAAGCCCACGGTTAGCTTGAACGGCGCTGCGCGGCAGCTTTACTCTGATGTCCAGTTGGCCAGGCTACGTGCGGTCAGTAACAATACTCGGTGTGGTTTGGTTTTCTCAGCAGGTCCCAGTTACATTATTTTTAGAGATAGCTACAAAAATTCTCAATACGATGCCGGCGAAGAAGTGATAAAAACCGTTGACCTGGCAAAAGAGTATCCAGGGGTTCAATTTGACACTTCAGAGGGTGGCGGAGATGGCATTAGTTTTGTGAATAATTCTTCTTCAATGACGCCCAGGGGGCTGGCGACCAAACAGGGCACTGTTTATCTGATAAATGAAAAGGGCAAAGGTCGAAAAATAGTTGTCAATCATATGGGGGGGGTGCGGATTGAAAAGTATTAGAACCCATCTCAAAAATGTGTCTTCTTAGCGTAGCATTGCGAACAACGGACATACCTATATGCTGTTTCAAAACCCTTTTCTTGGTATGTTTGGCCATTTTTGGAAGTTCTACGTTCGCTTCGCTTACAATGAACAAGGCATAACGAACAGTGGATAGACGGCATTTTTTGAAATGGATAAGCAAAGGTATCCTTAGCGCTTCAGGGTTTTGGCTTTGCACCAGTAGAGATGCGTGGGGAAAGTCAGCCTTTGACTTTGCCTTGGAGGGACAGAACCTGATTGCGGCCGAGCGCTTTGCCGAGGCCAGAGATGCGCTGAAAGAAGCCGTCCGCCTGGACCCAGAGAGCGATTGGGCTCACGGTCTCCTTGGACGTGCGTACTATGGTCTTGGCCAAAAAACCGAAGCAGTAGCGGCTTTTAGAGAAGCGGCGAGGATCAATCCAGCCGACACCTATTCCCGTATGATGATCGAGATCATTACCCAGAAGCCGATACCCAGGCCAAAGAAATCAGAAAGTCCCCTAACCCCCTTGGAGAAGAAGGCCAGAGCCGAAGAAGAATCCATGTTCAACCGGCTTACCCCTGAGGGTGGCCTTGCCTACAGGGTCAAGCGGGTCGTGATTGACCCCGGTCACGGCGGGTTTGATTCGGGTGCAGTGGGACCCACCGGCCTGAAAGAAAAGGATGTAACCCTTGACCTTGCCCAACGTCTGAAACGAAGAATCTCTGAAAAAGGGAAGATCAAATGCTTCCTGACGCGTACAGGAGACTACTATATTCCTCTCAGTGATCGCACGGTAATCGCCAATCAATACCAGGCTGATCTCTTTGTCAGCATCCACATCAATGCTAATGAAAACCGAAAAGCACACGGCTGCGAGATCTACTATTGTTCGGAGACGGCTTCCAGCAAGGAGGCGGCCCGAGTTGCAGCCTTTGAAAACGCTGTACTCAAATACGATGAACCGTTCAAGAAAAGGCCCGGCTATATAGATATTGAGGAGATCCTTTTCAACTTTGAAAGAAGGCTATATTGGGAGGAAAGCGGCAAATTTGCCGGGGTCTTTCAGAACCGTTTTCAGCAAGCCCTACCTTTCAAGAGCCGGGGAGTTCACTCTGCGAATTTTTTTGTGCTTCGAAGTGCGAAGATGCCATCAATCCTACTTGAGACCGGGTTCATTTCGAATTACGATGAAGAGGCTGAACTGAAAAAGGCCTCGATTCGAGATGAGATCGCTGTTGCTGTGGCAAGAGGATTGTTATATGGATCTGGATGATCTCATTTTTCAAGGGGCTGACTACCACTATAAAGGAGAATTCGACAAGGCCATTGCCAAGTTCCAGGCGGCCCTCAGAATCGATCCTCAAAATGAGTATGCACATAACCAGCTTGGCATCCTTTATGCCAAAAAAGAGCGGTTCGACGCGGCTTTTCGTGAATTTCACAAGGTGGTCCAGATCGACGGACATAACACCTATGCCCTGTTGTGGCTTGGGATTCTTTACCTGAAACAGGGAAACCTTAATCTGGGTTTTGAAAAATTTCAGAGAATTATTGAGATCGACCCCAGCAATGCCGATGCCTATTATTTCTTGGGGGCGATTTACAATTTCAGGCACAATACCGCCAAGGCGATCGAGTACTTGAAGAAGGCCAGGGACGTAGACTCTGACGAACCCGACACCCATTACCGACTTGCCCAGGCCTTTCATAACCTGAACATGACCGACAATGCACTCTTGGAGTATCAGCGTACATTGGACCTGAAGCCGTCCCATACAAAGGCCATAAGCGGCATTGGATGGATCTATTACAATCGTGGAGACCGGCATTCAGCCATCGCCGAATGGAAAAAGACCCTTAAGATGAACCCTAAAGACCGCGACGCCATTTTTAATTTGGCTAAGGCTTACAACGAGTTGGCTTGGGAGGCTATAAAGGGGAACAAGCCTAATGAGGCTATTTCGTGCTGGAAAAAGACACTTGGAGTTGACCCCAAAAACAAGGCGGCCCTGTACTATCTCAAGAAGTATAAGATGTGAACCGTTTTCCTCACTCCGTAATCGCAAAATTGCTCGCAGGAGTGAGCAAAATTTGGCCTTTTTCAAAAAGCTAAACTTTTCCAAATAACGAAAAGGAGGGTGTTATGAAAACAAAAACACTGGTCGTAGTTGTTGCTGTTGCGCTCATGCTTGTCTTTCCGGCAACAGAAGGTTTTGTAACAGAATGGCATGAGTTTGTACAACCGGTCAGCACCTATGGGAACATTAACTGGTCACAGGGAATCATTACGGCCGTAGGGATTGGATCGCCGCCTGAAAAGTACTATGGGAAGCCACAGGCCCGCCCCATGGCCCTCAGGGCTGCTCAGCTGGTTGCTTACCGCAATCTGCTTGAGGTAATCAGTGGGGTAAGGATCGACTCGACCACGGTGGTTAGAGATTCCATGGTTGAGAGTGACCTGATCCGGTCACAGGTGAACGGTATGGTTAAAGGAACCCAGGTCGTAAAGAAGGAATATCTTTCAGATGGAACGGTGGAGGTGACCCTGGCCATGAGCCTCCGTGGTGGGTTTTCTCAACTCATACTCCCCACCGACATTCAGCAGATGCCAGAGATCAAAACGATTCCTCCGGCACCACCCATAGCTGCACAGGAACCCATGACCCCAATGCCCACGGCGTCCGTATATACCGGCCTAGTGGTGGACGCTCACGGTATAAACGCCCGCCCGGCTATGTCACCCAAGATCTTTGATGAGAATGGGCAGGAAGTATACGGCTCGGGCTATGTGAGCCGAGAATATGCCGTTCAGCAGGGCATGACCGGATATGCTAAGGACCTGGCCACAGCCCAAGCTAATCCGAGAGTAACCAATGAGCCGCTTACGGTCAAAGGTCTGAGAACCGAAGGACCGGGGAAATCCAGTATTGTCATTAGCAATGCTGATGCAGCCAAGATTCGAGGTGCTTCTGAGAATCTTTCGTTTTTGAAGAAGTGCCGTGTCGTGATTGTTTTGGACTGATCGGGGATCACAAATCGTAGAGAGCAGAGCGCAAAGCGCATAGAGCGAAGCGAAAAAAACGCCATGCGCTATGCACCATCGAATAACAAATCAGAGGAGGCAATACGATGAAGATTAAGCACAAAATGATAAACGTGGCCTTAATAGGAGTTTGGCTCACCACCATCTTTTTCCTCCAAGGATGTGCTCCTAAGGTACGTGCTCCAGAAAGTCTCCTGGATACCCCTGAACATCACGTGCAGAGCGGCATGAAACTCCTCAAGTTGGGCAGATACGATAATGCCATGCGTGAATTTGAACTGGCCAAGGGGCTCGACCCGGAGTTTTCAGGGGCATACGTTGGCTCTGGCTTGGTGTTTGGACACAAGGGTGATTTCAAACAGGGAATCGAAGATATGGACAAGGCTCTTGACCTGGCCAAGACCAAGGGGGAAAAGGTCGATGCCAATGTGGGGCTGATACGATTGTATTCGTTAGGAAAGGAATCTGCCCACAAGAATTGGCTCAAGAAGGCCAAAGGGGCTTATGAAGACGCTATCGACGAGTTGCCGGAATCCGCAGCTGCTCACTACTATATGGGTGAGGCCTATAAAGGGGCATTGAACTTCGACATGGCAAGCCAGCTTTTCAAGAAGGTATTGGACATCAACGACACTTACGTGGTTGAGGCGAACGATGCATGGAAGCTGATCCAAAGAGCACAAAGAGCAGCTCCCGGCACCATGATCGGCAAGAAGATTGCCCTAGTCGATGAGATTACCCGCGCAGACATTGCAGCGCTTTTTATCCAAGAACTCAAGATAGATGAGGTCTTTGCAAAAAGGACCAGAAAAGAGTTCGATACGAAGTTCAAGAGTCCGGAGAGGAATTTTATTACCGAGCAGGTGGTCAAGACGCCGGCAGCACTCGATATTGCAGATCACGTGCTAAAGACGGATATAGAGGCTGTTATGGAGCACGGTATCAAAGGCTTAGAGCCGTATCCGGATCACACCTTTAAGCCCGACCAAAAAATTGCACGGGCCGAGTATGCCATAATGATCGAAGACATCCTGATTAAGGCAACAGGGGATGAAGAACTCGCCACCAAGCACATCGGCGGCCCGTCGCCTTTCCCGGATTTAAGGAATGATCTTCCGTACTATAATGCGGTAATGGTCTGCACGACAAGGGGCATTATGGAGACCAAGGATATTGCCACCGGCGAGTTTGATCCGATGGGGTCAGTCTCAGGTGCGGATGCATTACTCATAATACGCAGGTTAGAGTCTGTGATCAACCCGTAAAAGAGGGCTGAGAAAAAAATCTCTCGAATGGTCGATGATAGGATTTAAAAATCATATTGTTTTGGTATTACTTGTGCTGGGGTGTGCCGGCGGATCCAACGGCTTGACTTGGGCTCAGGATGCCTCCCAGCTCGGAGGGCCTATCCTCCCAACCAGCCCAGCCTCTGCGAATCGGCGACAGGCTCAGAGGGCCTCTGCGGCCGGGCTTGAAGCTGAGCAAGGGGCCGGTGAAACCAGGGCCATAGACGTCATTGGCAGGGGCAGGATTTATCGTGATGATGTGGCCGGGGCTAGAGATAAGGCGATAGAAGACGCCTTGCAGGGCGTGATTGAACAGGCTGTTGGTCTTGTGGTTACCTTGGAATCGGTAGTGCAAGATTTTCAGCTCTTGAGTGATCAGGTCTATGATCAGACGGATACATTCATTCATGATTACAAGGTACTAACCGAGTCAAGGTCAGGCCCATACTATCGTGTGGCGGTACAAGCTACCGTGTCAATGAATGCTATTCAAGATAAACTTCAAAGTATTGGTATCCTTGTGAATCGTAATGATGTGCCGACGGTAATGTTCTTTTTGTCCGAGCAGAATATCGACGAGCCTTTACCTCGATACTGGTGGGGGCAAACCCCTCTTGGTACTCAGTTATCTGTCGCCGAAAAAGCTCTTTCAGACCACATGCGTGGAAAGGGTTTTATCATTGTAGACAGGGCAGCAATAGGCCGGGATATTAAGCCTGGACAGGAATATGTGAGTTCCGAGTTAAGCGATGTTGCCGCGGCAGAGCTGGGGAAGAAGTTTGGTGCCGACCTTGTCATAGTAGGAAAGGCCGTGGCCCGCTATAGCGAGAACGTGACAGATGTGAACATGAAGTCCATTCAGGCAACGGTGTCTACACGTGCTATCAGGACAGACAGCGTGATGTGCATTGCTTCTTCCCAAGGTACCATGGCAGCCGCTCATTCGGATAGCACGGTTGGAGGGACAGAAGCCCTCATCCTTTCTGCTTCAGGGGTGGCGCGGGATCTCGCGAGGCAAATTGTGGCCAATTGGCGCAAGGACGCAAGGCAGCCTGTTCTGGTAGAATTGATTGTAAACGGTATTAAAGAGTATGCCGATTTTGTCAGGTTCAGAACGCATCTGAGAAAACATGTTCGGGGTGTCAGGAACGTGTACTTGCGCAGTATCAGGGCCGGGGAAGCAAAGATGGATGTGGATGTCATGGGAAATTCCAAGGTTTTGGCGGATGAGTTGATGTTGCAGCGCTTTGAGAACCTTGGGGTGAATATTTTTGAGGTTTCTGAAAAAGGGGTAAAACTTGAGCTGATACCAACGGAAAGAAACGATTGATGGTTGATCCTCTTGACCAACGACCGATGGCAATAATAAGCCCTCAACAACTAACAACGAGGCACAAGCTATGCAAAATAAATGTGCGTTAATCCTTTTTGCTCTGGTTACACTGATTTTTCTCTCTGTGGCCGCAACGGGCCTTGCCGACGAACCCGAAATCGTTGAAATGGAAGAGGGGGAGGCCAAGGTGACCCTGATTGAAGGCAGTGCCGACCTCTTTCGCAAGAAAGCCAATCTAAGACAACCTTTGAGAGAAGGTGATCTTCTACGCCACGGGGATAGCGTGACTACCGGAGATAAGACCAGAATCGAATTGGCTATGCCTGATGGGAGCTTTCTACGTTTCGACGAAAAGACAACCTTTGAGTTGATTTCAGTTGGCTATAATGAACAAGCCAAACAGCGGGATATCGAGTTACACTTGGCATTGGGTAAGACCTGGGCAAAGGTTGCCGGGCTGATAGGGGGCCAAGGAAGGTTTCAGGTTTCAGCCGAGAATGCCGTAGCTGGTATTAGGGGAACCACCTACCGGATGAACGTGAATCCGGACACTTCTGTTGACGTTAAGGTTTACTGGGGCGAAGTCCATGTGAGCAGCCCTCCAAAAACGGCCGACAGGCCCCTGAAGGTTGCCGAACCAACGAGAGTAGAAGGGCCTCATCCGGTTAAGGGCCCACGTCCTGTTACTGTGCAGGAGTGGGCTTATATCGTTCGAGCTATGCAACAGATTGCTGTCCTGCCGGATGGTACGGTCTCAAAACCCTTTCGCTTTGATCCCGGGGTTGATGCCAATGACTGGGTTCGATGGAACCAGAGGCGCGATCAGGCACACTAACCGTGAAGCGTTCAAACCCTATTAACATTCCCAACACATTGACGCTTCTCCGTATCCTGTTGACGCCACTCTTTGCCATATTTTTGATCAAACACTTCTTCGGTCTCGCCTTGTTGGTCTTTGCAATTGCTGCACTAAGTGATGGAATAGACGGGCTTATAGCCCGTCTATTCCATCAGAAGACCACATTGGGGGCCTACTTGGACCCGGCAGCCGACAAGCTTTTATTGACAACCGCATTTGTGACGTTAGCTATTCAGGAACTGGTTCCGAGCTGGCTGGCTGTCATAGTTATTACACGGGATGTTCTGATCCTGTTTGGGATTGCTCTTTTTATTATGACGGGTCGCGAGTTTCAACCGGTGCCATCCATCCTCAGCAAGATCACAACCGTGGCACAGCTGGCCAGTGTGCTTGCAGTTCTGATTGGTAATCAGGCCCCGAGGTTTGCTGAGCTTCAAGGGCCACTATTCTGGTTTGCGGCCGGCATGACCATGGTTTCCGGATTTCAATA
Source organism: Gammaproteobacteria bacterium (assembly GCA_048631945.1). GTDB lineage: Bacteria > Desulfobacterota > Desulfobacteria > Desulfobacterales. The sequence goes on from JAIWEZ010000018.1 coordinate 7,702, forward strand.
CATTTACAGGGGTATGAATATTCTCCAGCAAGAACCATGAGAGCGGCCCTAATAAACAAATTCGTCCTGGTGAAGGCTGTCTATTTTCTTGACACCATTCACAATGCTTGATAGCAGAAAAGAAACACAGGCACGTAGCTCAGGGGGAGAGCGCTACCCTGACACGGTAGAAGTCGCGAGTTCAAATCTCGCCGTGCCTACTCTATTGGAACACACGGGGGGAGCACATTGGGGTAAAACCTTTAATCTTGACGAATTGTTTCCTTTGCGCCAAAATTTATTTGCAAGTAACACTTTACGTGTCTGAAAAAGGCCCGTTTTGCGAACGACATTGAGCAATTTTGGAAAAAGATTCATGAAGAGCGGAACGTCAAAATCGCAAACTGTTTGAGGGCGTTAGCCCGAGTTTTTGCGATTTAGTGGAGCGATTCATGAATCCCAAAATGGCTCATAGGAGTGAGCAAAATCTGGCCTTTTTCAAAAAGCTAAGCTCTTACATTTACAAAAAACGTCTTAATGACTGCTCAAAGGAATTTTTGTTTGGGCAGCAGCCTGTCAAGATTTGACCACTGGTGGAAGGCATCTGGATAGATGATACCTCAGATGCCTTTTGTTCTTTTACGGGCTTTTTAACATGCGTATTCTATTGATCCATGCAGACAGATTTTCGTTTCGTGTCACAGGCGAAACCTCGGTGGCCATGCCAAGCGAGCTGCAAAAAGCCGGCTCTGAGGGTGAGGTCGCTGAATGCCTGGTAGTCTTTGTGGCTGCTGAAAAGGGTGATGAAGCCGATATCGAATCCGTCGTCAACCAGGTCATCGGGGAAATCTTATCACTTGCAGGCCAGATTGGGATAGATCATCTGGTCGTTTATCCGTATGCCCATCTGTCAAGCACACTTTCTTCTCCAAGGGTAGCCGTTCGGCTGCTGGATGAGATATGCCGACGGCTTCAAAGCCATGACGATTATAAGATCTTGCGGGCACCTTTTGGTTACTACAAGGCCTTTGAGATCGCTTGCAAAGGACATCCCCTCTCAGAGCTGGCCAAAACGATCACGCCGGACAGACCCGCAAAAGCGTCCACCGCAGGCGGTGCAGAGTCTGAGGCCCTTAAGGCAGAAAAGTCTCTGGAGTCTGAATGGATTATCATTACGCCTGATGGGGAACAGGTGTCGGTCGAAGATTTTTCATTTGCGACACGGCCCAACCTGGAACGGTTGTACAGGTATGAAAAATCCGGAACCCGTACATCTGATCAAGCTCCCCCGCATATTGAGTTGATGCGGCGAATGGAGTTGGTCGATTACGAACCAGGGGCAGACCCGGGAAATTTTCGGTGGTACCCAAAGGGTCAGTTGATAAAGCGTCTGGCCGAGACCTATGTAAGCGGTCTGGTTATTGATCATGGTGGGATGCAGGTGGAGACCCCTATCATGTACGATTATCAGCACCCCAAGCTAAACCTTTACCTGCAACGATTTCCAGCCCGGCAATATGTGCTCCTTTCAGGCCAGAAAGAATATTTTCTCCGTTTTGCAGCCTGCTTTGGGCAATATCTTATTCAGCATGATATGCAGATTTCCTATCACCATTTGCCTTGCAAACTTTACGAACTAACCCATTACGCTTTCAGGCGAGAGCAGTCAGGGGAGCTGGCCGGCCTAAAACGCCTGCGAACCTTCACCATGCCGGACCTTCATACGCTGGTCAAGGACGTGGAGCAAGCCAAAGAGGAATTCTTACAACAGACCAATTTGGCCATTCAATGTATGGAAGGCTTTGGGCTCGATTTTGAGGTGGCCATAAGGTTTGTGCGGGATTTTGCCGATCAAGACAGGTCCTTTGTTGAAAAGCTGGCTTCGCGTTGTGGCCGCCCTGCCTTGGTCGAACTTTGGGATGAACGGTTTTTTTATTTTGTTGCAAAACTTGAATTCAATTTCATTGATGCCCTGGACAAAGCAGCCTGCCTGTCAACAGTCCAGATAGATGTGGAAAATACCGAAAGGTTTGATATAACCTATGTAGACAAGAATGGAGAGAAGAAGCACCCTCTTCTATTGCATGCATCTATCTCAGGTTCGATAGACAGGATCCTCTACGCCATTCTGGAGACCCAGGCCATGCGCATGACAAAAGGACAAAAGCCTGTATTTCCGTTTTGGCTGGCCCCCATTCAGTTACGACTTATTCCGGTGTCAGAAAAATTCGATGGCCCCTGTAAACAGGTTTTAGAAAAGGTGCCATATCGAATCGACTATGATGATCGGGATATCACCATGGGTCGTAAAATAAGAGATGCGGAAAGGGAATGGATCCCCTATATACTGGTTTTGGGGGCAAAAGAGGTTGCAGAACAATGTCTCAACGTTCGAACCAGGGACGGGGCTCAGAGAAAGATGGCTCTTCCCGAACTCCTGGCTGAAATTGAGCCACAAATGAAGGAAAAACCTTTTCTTGAGTTGCCCTTGCCGCGATGCCTTTCTCAACGTCCCATTTTTGTGGGTTAGCGGGCCATAAAGCCTTGTGTGAATAGTGGCTTTTATAGTATATATATTTGACCTACTGTTAAACTTGTAGAGAACGTAGGGCAATTACATGGCGCGTGGCGTTCTTTTGCTCCATGCGCTATGCCCTTTGCGTTTTCAAATAACTATTCCCGAACCATCGAGGAGGTGAAGAATATAGCTAAACGCATCAATGTAAACCGAAGGATTCGGGCCAAAGAGGTGCGGTTGATAGATCAGGACGGCAATCAGGTCGGGGTCGTGCCGGTTATGCAGGCTTTGGAAACAGCAGAATCCCACGGATTGGATCTGGTCGAGGTTGCTCCCAACGTTAGCCCACCAGTTTGTCGAATCATGGATTTTGGCCGATACAAATACCAACAGAACAAAAAACTTCAAGAGGCCAAGAAGCGGCAGTCAACTTCTCAAGTCAAAGAAATAAAAATACGTCCCATGACCGGAGAGCACGACTTGCAGGTTAAGATGCGTCACATAAAGCGCTTCCTGGATAATAGGGATAGGGTAAAGGTTTCAATCATGTTCAGGGGGCGGGAGCTTGCCCACACTGATCTCGGGGCAGCGGTTTTACAACGTGTGGCCGAAGAGACATCAGAATTTGCCGTCGTGGAGCAGGGAGCCAGGAGAGAGGGCCGCATCATGGTCATGGTTCTTGCACCCAAATAACTTCCCAGGTAATATACAGCAGCCGGGGTAAAATACCGCTTTCCCGCGTGCCTCGCAAGCGGGAGCATTGTGGGCAGGTCTTCTGCGCTCAATGCCTAAGACACTCCCTTTTCTGGAGGGAAGTGCGATTGGAGGAGGACGGTGAAGACAAGTAGAAATGTAGTGGGAACGGCACTGGTTGCGATGTGGATGCTGGCATAAGTTGAGATTGCTATGTCTGCGGTAGTTAGCCAGGCTTTTGGATAGACCCGTTGCAATCGCTTGCTCAAAGACAACTGGGCAGAACGTATGCTCGAATTTGGGTTAGATTTGGTCGATTAGACTGAATAAAAACAGAGGCATAGCCGACCATTTTGCGCCTGCCCTGGTGCTATGCGACAGACCGGATAGCGTACTCTGTTTTCGGTTAGAACCGGAAAATTAGCTCACTAAAGCCTAAAGACCAGGTCTGTCTTCGACCCTGCCTTCGACATGAGCTCAGGCCGAATGTAGCTCAGACCGAAGGGGGCCAGGGAAAGAGTATCGATCATATTCCTTGGTCTGTTTGGGAATGTTTGAGGGAAACAACCAACAATGGGCTCGTCAAAGGGCCTTGAAACAGCTTCTAAGATTAAAGAAAAGAGGGTTAGAACGATGCCAAAAATGAAAACGAACCGAGGTGCTGCAAAGCGCTTTAAGCTAACTGGGACAGGAAAAGTTGTATATTCAAAGTCACATTCAAACCATATCCTGACCAAGAAGACAACCAAAAGGAAGCGGGCGCTTCGAAAATCTCATATCATTGACAAGAGCAACGAGGGTATGTTGAAAAGACTGATTCCCTATAAGTAGTTAGTGTCCATCCAGTTATGGATGGGCACTAGTTAAGTCATTTGTGCGCCGTTATCCGGTTGCGCAGCTCGCCCTGTTAAATAAGATATCCTAAATGCTGCTATATCGATTCATGCGCTATATTTAACAGGGCTCGTAACGTCTTGCGTATAAAGGTTACCGAAACGAAGTGTAATGTTTTCAAGCCGCCAGGCGCAACCTTTGCGCTAAACGAGCCGCGATTCACAATTTACCAACAACGAATAAAGATCTTCGAGATAGGAGGAGAGTTCATGCGAATCAAGCGGGGTTTTAAAGCCAGAAGAAGGCGAAAAAAGATATTGAAGCTTGCCAAGGGTTACCGGGGCGGTCGGAGCAAGCTATACCGCACGGCTGCCGACGCCGTGGACAAGGCTTTACAGTATGCTTACAGAGATCGAAGGACACGCAAGCGGGATTTCAGGAGGCTGTGGATTGCCCGGATCAATGCGGCGGCACGCCTAAACAATGTGTCATATAGTCGTTTGATACAAGGGTTGAAGCACGCGCGCGTGGAGATCGACCGGAAGGTATTGGCCGAACTGGCCATCTCAGATCCGAAGGCCTTTTCCCACTTGGCGGCGATTGCTGCCGAGCGTGCATCGTGATTTGTTATTCGTCATGCGCAGTTCGTTACGTTAACGCGTGACGGTTACCGACACAAATTGTAATGTTTTCAAGCCGCCAGGCGCAACCTTTGCGCTAAATGAGCCGTGATTAACGATTTTGGATTCACGAAAAACGAAATTGAAGCAAGAGCTTGAAAAAATAGAAAAGGAGGCATTAGAGGCCATAAGGGCGGTTTCAGACCCGACAGGGGTCAGAACCCTCAATGCCCGGTACCTGGGGCGCAAAGGGATTGTGACAGGGCTTTTGCGAAAGGTTTCCGGTTTGCCACCGGAGGAAAGGCCTGAGACAGGCAAGCTTGCAAACAAACTAAAGAAAAGGATCGAGAAGGCGTTAGAGAAGGCAGTGCAGGCGTTTGAGGCGGGTCGTGATGAGGCTGCGGCAGATGCCTTGGATGTGACCTTGCCTGGACGGCCCCTTGCCGGTGGGCGGATGCACCCGATTACCCAGATGACTCAGGCCATCTGCAATGTCTTTCAAAGGCTTGGTTTCGAGATCGTAGAAGGCCCTGATGTGGAATCGGACTACTATAACTTTGAGGCCCTTAATATACCTCGGGATCATCCTGCCCGTGATATGCAGGACACCTTCTATATTTCCGAAAACATTGTCTTGAGGACTCATACTTCGCCTATCCAGGTGCGAGTCATGGAGTCACAACCCCCGCCAGTTCGTATTATTGCACCCGGTAAGGCATACCGGGTAGATTCAGATATCTCGCATACTCCCATGTTTCACCAGGTAGAAGGATTGATGGTTCAAGAAAACGTTTCCTTCGGTGACCTTAAAGGTATCCTGACCACCTTTGTGCAGCAGATTTTTGACGAGGAAACAAGCCTGCGTTTTCGCCCCAGCTTTTTTCCATTTACAGAGCCGAGTGCCGAGGTCGATATCCGATGCGTGATTTGCAGAGGGGCGGGCTGCCGGGTTTGCTCCCACACCGGGTGGCTGGAAGTTTTGGGTGCCGGCATGGTGCACCCGGCAGTGTTTGAGATGGTCGGCTACGATACGGAACGCTATTCCGGTTTTGCCTTTGGCATGGGCATCGAGCGTATCGCCATGCTCAAGTACGGCATTGAGGATATCAGAAAATTTTACGAAAATGATCTCAGGTTCCTTGAACAATTCTAGCCAATGAAAGTTAGTCTGAGCTGGCTCAAAGATTATGTGACCATCGATGTGGACGTGGTCAAGCTGGCCGAGGCCCTTACCATGGCAGGGCTTGAGGTGGAGGCCTTGGTGGACCGCTACGCTTATCTGGACCGCGTCGTGGTGGGGCGTATCGTTGAAATGGCCCCCCATCCTCAGGGAGACTCGCTTTCCGTGTGCAGGGTGGATGTGGACAGCGGGACAAAGTCCGTTGTATGCACTGCAACGAATATTAAAGAAGGGGACCTTGTGCCGATGGCACTTCCTGGAGCCCAACTTCCTTCAGGCGATACCGTTGAAGCCGGACGTATCCGGGGACAAGCCTCAGAGGGAATGTTATGCTCTGAAGCAGAACTTGCCCTTGGAACGGACGGCTCCGGCGTCCTTTTGCTCCCTGAGACAGCCGAGCCGGGCCCCGGGGTTGCCGTTGCTCTCGGCCTTTCAGACACGATCATGGAGTTTGACCTCACACCCAATCGTCCTGATTGTCTGAGTATCATAGGCATAGCCCGTGAGGTGGCAGCCATCCTAAGAGTACCTTTGAGGTATCCTAAGGTGAAGCTCCCGCCGGGTGAAACCCCTATAGAGGAACTCTCATCCGTAACTATTGAAGCCCCTGATCACTGTCCTCGGTATACGGCAAGAGTGGTTAGGAACGTCAAGGTTGCGCCATCCCCTTTCTGGCTTCAAGACAGATTACACTCCGTAGGGCTGCGGGCCATCAATAATGTAGTGGATGTGACCAACTTTGTCCTTATGGAGACCGGCCAACCCCTCCATGCCTTCGATTTTGACCGTCTTGCCGAGCATCGGATCGTTGTGAAAACAGCTCAGGAAGGCCAAACCTTTACGACCCTGGATGGCACAGAACATACCCTGGGCTCTGATATGCTCATGATCTGCGACGGCAAACGGCCTGTGGCACTGGCCGGCATCATGGGCGGACTGGAATCAGAAATAGAAGACCAAACAACGCAGGTCCTTATTGAAAGCGCCTATTTCAACCCGATCACCACGCGCCGCACAGCTAAGCGACTCGGCTTGAGCACCGAATCATCCCATCGATTCGAGCGCGGCGTAGACCCCGTGGGTGTCAGAAGGGCCCTGGATCGTGCTGCTCAGCTTATGGTCGAATTAACAGGCGGAAAGCTTGCTGAAGGAGTCATTGACGTCTATCCCAGGCCGATTCCTGAGAGAGTAATACAGCTCAGCGTTAAAAGGACTAATCGGGTCCTTGGTACCCGGTTAAGCCAAGACGTGGTTGGTACTTATCTGAGATCCGTGGGGCTGGATGTAGAACCCCAGGATGAAGATCGGCTCAGGGTTGTGCCACCTACCTTTCGTGTGGACATTACGCGGCCCGAGGATCTTATGGAAGAGGTGGCCCGTTTGAGAGGTTATGATAGGATCCCGACCACACATCCCGTATCTCATGTTGTGGCCGGGAAACCGGACAAGAAGCTCCTGGTGCGGGATCTGCTGCGGCAGTTGCTGGCCGGCTGTGGGTTTTCGGAGATCGTGACTTACAGTTTTATAGGAAGGGATGCCTGTGACCGGCTCTTGCTACATGATCAAGACCCGCGCCGCCGGCTGGTGTCTATCCTGAATCCTCTCACTGAAGACCAAACTGTTATGAGGTCCTCTTTGCTTCCCGGTCTTCTTGCTACTATGTACAGGAACAGCAAACAGCGCAATGAAAACCTGAAGATCTTCGAACTCGGCAAGGTCTTCTTGTATCCCCCAGCACAGGACCAGGATCAACTCCCGGAAGAGACAGAGATGATCTCCGGGCTTTGGACAGGGGCACGTCAAGTAAAAACATGGCATTTTGAAGAGTCAAAAGTCGATTTCTATGATATAAAAGGTGTGATCGAAGTTTTGTTCGCTGCGCTGAACATAACCGGCGTACGTTTTACTCCCTTGACCGGTAACGATTTTCCCTATCTTAAACCGGGGCATGCCGCACAAATTCAGGTGGGCAATGAGATGCTCGGTGCTGTAGGGGAATTGTCCGGAGAGGTTTTGACAAGCTTCGGTCTAAAGCAGGTTGCGTATTGCTATGACCTCAACTTTGACCGGCTTGTATATCATGTGTCTGAGGAAAAGCGTGCCAGAACCCTCTCCCGTTTTCCTGACACCACAAGGGATATTGCCCTGATACTTACTAATACTGTTGAGGCCCAGGCCGTTTTGGATTTTATAGAAAATATGAGACAAGCATTGGTAGAAGGAGTTGAGATCTTTGACATCTATGCTGGTTCACCGATACCCGAAGGGAGTAAGAGTATCGGTCTGAGGTTTACATACCGATCATTTGAAAGAAGCCTTACGGATGACGAGGTCAATAGCATACATGAAACCATTACCATGGAGGTTTTAAAAAAGTTTGACGCCCAACTGCGGCAGTTGTAAACCCTAATGTTGCATAAACAACACGCCTCAGATACTAAATAAGAAATAATGACA
>JAIWEZ010000019.1:0-15959 GCA_048631945.1 Gammaproteobacteria bacterium
AAAGCCAACTTTTTTGGTTGGCTGATCAAATCTTCACTGTTGCCCGGCGAAAGCGGAGAATCCTGAGAATGACGCATCCCGATTCCAATGAGAATCTTTCTGACCCATCCCTGAGAATAACCTATACACCTACCGGTTGATCTCAATCTGGCCCAGACCTTGACAAGATTTGTGATATGTTATACAAATCTTTAATAAAATCGTCTGGTGAGCAAGTGTGTCTGTTGGCAAGATTGTTACACTCGACACGAGCTGTTTTTGAGTTTTAATCTTGCAAGGTTATCCAACCTGGGCTATGGCTCTTTTCGAGGTGTTATCTTGAAAAGGAGATCTTTTAGGGGCTTGATTGAGGGGACGGCCTCTGATAATGGCAAGTAATAATGGCAAGAAAAATCAAGACGTAGACGCTCTTTGAGACAGCACGGGATCGTATGACCATGACAGACTCCAAGGACATGAACTCACAGCAAACAACACCTAGAACCAAGACAATCCGTGTTGCCGCGGTCCAAATGGACTGCTCCTTAGGCCAGATCCAGGCCAATGCAGACAAGATGGCCACCATGGCGGAGAAGGCCCTCCTTGAGGAAGGGGCCGAGCTGGTCGTTTTTCCCGAACTCAGCCTGACCGGGTACGATAACCGGCAGGGTTTTGATCACCTGACGACGGATCCTGATGACCCGATCTTTGATCGGCTCAAGGAACTTTCTCACGATGTGGGTCTCATGATCGGCTTTGTGGAAGAGAGGCCTGGCAGCCTGGCCAATTACAATTCATACGGTTTTCTCTGTAATGGGGAGTTTCGATCTGTGGTGAGAAAGATCTACCCACCGACCTACTCAGTGCATGAGGAACAAAAATACTTCGGAAAGGGCACGCGATTGGCCGCCACTGATTTCAATAAATTTAAGATCGTGCCTATCATTTGCAATGATCTGTGGCACCCGGTGATCTCTTATCTTTACCATCTTATGGGGGCGGAAGTGGTGGTTGTCCCGGCCGCCTCTTGCACGATCAACAACACTACCTTATGGCCTTCATATGATGAGATGTGGACCGCGCTCATTCAGTTTAATGCTCTTGTCTATGGCTCTTTTGTGATCTTTGTCAACCGAGTTGGATCAGAGGCTGGGTTGACTTTCTGGGGAGGCAGCCGCATTCTCAATCCCACGGGCAAAATCTTGGCGGAGGCGCCTTTGTACAAGGAAGCCATCATTGTGGGCGATCTGGACGCCAGTCTCATTCGCAACGCTCGGAAGTACAGACCTTATCACCGGGACGAAGACCCGCGCTTTGCGCGTCGCCAGTTGGAGAAAATAATCCATGAATACGAGTACTGATCATTGAAATGGAACAGAGGTTTTAGTTGGGACAATGTCTTTTTTGCTCAATGCCCACATCTTGTGTTGCACGCTCTTAGCTAAAAAGTGAAAGAACCTGCCATGATTTTGCATTCCAGAAATAGAATCCGGGAGTAAATATCTCATCATCCTGCGACCAGAGGTCAGCATCTTGGGAATAAAGATCTTATCTGTCCATCTACACACAACAAACAAATTTCCAGACTATAACTATGCTATCCTTCTTTGATGTAAACCATCCCTGAAAAGGTTTATATCTCCATTTAACACCTGTAATCCCCGGTGTACGAGCGCTACAGTGGGTGTCGGAGTATTTGTCACCCACGGAATTTGGCCCATAAAGCCACCCTCATCGTGGACAATCTTTGGATAAACCACAGAATTGTCACTATACGATTTACTATACGTTTTGACCCGAAATCACCCCCTACTAAACGAGATAACGCATAATAAACCGAAATAGCGAATTCATCTAACAACTTAATATAGTGGAATTTAGTGGTTTAGGAAAGACGGCGAAAAGATGAGGGGTAAGTTGGGGAAACTGTCTGGGAAATCCGGACTAATCCATAACCACCGGCTCCCGCAGGATTATGGCAACAGCCTCGACAGCGCTTTGGGCGGTGGCCGGATAGACTTTTGTCAAGGAGGCAATCTGTCTTAGATTGTCAGCAGTCCTGGAAATGAGCATGGCAAGGTCTCCTTCTGCCATCCCCGCAATCTCCAAAACCTTTTCCCAAGGCTGCCCATTTGCCCATGCATAAATCGTGGCAGCAAGCCACAGCGGGATCGGCCTTACTTCAAACCCTCGCACAGCCTTTCGCTCCATCAGGGGGCCGAGGGCCTTTATTATCCTGTTACAGGCACTTGTTAGTCGTTTGGGAATCTTTGACTCGTCGAGCTTTACCTCTGTTTCCCTGTCGTATACAAAGGGTGCCACCAGGGCTGACAGCAATGCAGGGTCCGAATCTGACAAAACGCCTAGGCGCAGCCCTTCTGCAATCATCAGGGGCTGGTCGAGCCTGAGCTGAGACGCCCACATACCATCATGAGTCAGTTTATTGTCTTCGGTGACAAAACCTTCTTCTTTAAGGAACTCAAGGTGCTTCACAAAACCGTTCCAGAACCGCATGCGTACGGCATTTGTAGCATCCCACATCAAGGCGAAGTCCTCGAGCACGTGCCTGAACGCCCCTTTGGGCTTGCCGTGGCACATCCTGAAGTGACTACACCTGGTGCAGATCAGGCGATCAAGCTCCTGTTCAAGAATGAGGATGCGGCCCTTTAGAGGCTTGAGGGTGGATGCCTCATGTTCTCCTAAGGGCAAATGATCCAGGATTGGCGGCGATTCGGCCTGCGATGTTTTCGCCAGCAATGAAACGAGTCTGTGCATATCTTCCGGCGGTGGCAATTTCAGCACCCTGTCGAGAACCCAAGATACCTTTTCAGGTCGAAACCATCTCATCTTCACTTGCCCGCCTCGTGTGGGAACACCCGGTTGTACGCGGCAAGCTAGCACACCCTGTTCATCCCTTCTGGTATGCGGCTTGATTGCACAGTACACACGGTCACGTCGGTCCAAAAAAAGCCGTCCGGGTACCAAGTATGCCATCTTAGAGAGTCTGGACTCTAATCCTCTTAGTGTGCGATTGAGATCCGCGGTTTCACGGATCAAAGCAGCCCGTTTTCTTGTCAATTCAAGCACAAATTCAGGCCCGGCACACAAGGCATCACCAAGGAGCTCCATGAGGGCGACACCGGCCTTCCTGAGCCTGCGATCAAGACCATGCTGCTGGTTGGCCAGGTTCAAGTATGTGGCAAAAGATCTTTGAAAGATCTGCTTAATCTCCTCGGGGGTGTGAGACAAAAGGAGGTTCAAGACCATGGAAAAATCGACCTTGATCTGACTGACCACGTCTTCGGACGGCATAGTGCAAAGGTCCGCAATGAGTCGCGGGTCCATGAATTTTCCGGGGATCGCTACTGAAAAACCTATATTGTCTTTGCCCCGCCTGCCGGCCCTGCCCGTCATCTGATGAAACTCGGTAGCATTCAGCGGCACAAATTCACGACCGTTGTACCGGTCCGAGTTCAGGAACACTATGCTTCGGGCCGGAAAATTGACGCCGGCAGCTACCGTGGAAGTAGCAAAGACGGCATCAAGTAAACCCTCGGTCATCAGATGTTCTATGAGAAGTTTCCATGCAGGAAGCTGCCCGCTGTGATGAGCTGCAACTCCCGCATTTCTCAGGTGCCGCATTTGTCGGTGGCCGACCAAACGCGGATATCCTTCAGTCAGCTCATCAATCCTTTCGTTCAACTCATCTCTGTTTGCCCTTACCTGTCCGGAGACATCCACGCAAAGCTCCAGGGCCAGGTCACAGTCTGCCCTGGACTTCAGAAAGAATATGGCAGAAAGGAGATCGTATTTTCTCAATACCCCGGCGATCTCCCCAAAAGGGGGAAGCCGCCGCGGAGGGGCCAGGACCGGTGGGTTCGGTGTATTGAAATAGGCCTTGACCTTCTTGTCCATTCCTTTGGTGCCCAAAAAAGGGAGAAGCCTGCCGGATGGGTGAAAAAACAGGGGATACAGGGGTACAGGTCTTCCCGTCTCTTCCACGACAACACATTCTTTTGACCGTATCGACTCTAACCAATCAGCAATCTGTGCGGCATTTCTTATGGTAGCTGAAAGGAGCAGGAGGTGGACTCGAACGGGGAGGTAAATCATGACCTCCTCCCAGACCACGCCACGATCTTCGTCACCCAGGAAGTGAGCCTCGTCCAGTATGACTAGATCTGCCGCTAAATCCACACCTTCGTGCATGGCATCGTAGAGCTGATTGCGCAGTATCTCGGTAGTCCCCACGATAATGGGGGCATCGGCATTCTCCTTGCGGTCGCCTGTGAGTATCCCCACCTGTTCATGGCCGAATCGGTCTGCGAATTCAACGTATTTTGAATTAGTCAGGGCCTTAAGAGGGGAAGCATACCATGCCTTTCCGCCTTTTTTTCGTAATCGGGCAATCGCCTCTTCGGCGATCCAGGTTTTCCCGGAGCCGGTTGGAGCGGAAACCAGACAATCTGCCCGCCGGGTTGCAGCAAGGGCCTTGAGTTGGAAGGGATCCGGCCTGAAGGGCCTTCTGGGAGGCACTCCAATCCTTGCAAAGACCTTCTTCAATCTGGCATCAACACTCGGCCTTATTCTCGCAATACGAGGATAATGGCTCCCATGCCGCCCGCGAGAGGCAGCTCCTTTGCCCCGGCCCGATCTAAGACTCGCTCTGTGACTCCTTGGCAATACGGACATCTCAACAATCCGTGGCTATGTTGGTTTCTTCAGGCGTAAGGAGGGTAAGCATGGCATCCATTTCAACAGGAAAGAAAAAGAAGATTGACAGCAGAATTCCACGTTGTTAAAGTAATTGGCTTGGATGGGGCTGTAGCTCAGCCGGGAGAGCGCATGACTGGCAGTCATGAGGTCAGGGGTTCGATCCCCCTCAGCTCCACCAGCAATAATTGATAATCTTGAGGGGCCTTGTGGCCCCTTTTGCTTTGCAAAGGGCTCGATGCGGGAAGTTGGCTCCCTATTCGTCCGTTTGCTCAATAATCACCTTGTGATCCACGAGTGAGAGGCCGGAGATTTTCCCCTTTATGAATTTCTGCTCACCAAATATGCTGGTGAGTCTGAGCCCCCCATTGTCAGGCTCTACCGTGTCTAAATCCTCCAAGAAGAGCTCTTCTTTACCGTCCTTTAGCAAATACGCATTGGCTTCGCACATAACTAAACGCCCCGGAAATTTCAATATTTGTAATTGATGCATTCGTAAAAAGTCGTTTTTTCTCAATGTCGTTCACAAAACACTTTTTACGAGTATGTCGTAATTATAGATTTTGAATATTTATAATTATACGCGTTTGGCCAAGATCCTGTCAAGCCTTTATGGATCGCTTGACAGCATGCACACTATCTGACAGACTAGTTTTATGGGTGAGGAACTAATCATAGAGCATATACCTGAGCTCAGCCGGCCGGTCCTCATCGTTGGATTTGAAGGCTGGGCCAACGGCGGTAATGTAGCCGTGGGCATGATCGACTACCTGATTCAAAAGCTTGGAGCGACTCGCTTTGCCAAGATTGATCCCAATCATTTCTATCGATTCGACGATGCGCGTCCCATTGTCAAGGTAGAAGGCGGCGAGCTAAAAGAAGTCTTGCTTCCGGAAGCGACGTTTTATGCCGCACACCCTAAACAAACCGAGGGCGATTTGATTCTCTTCAAGGCCACGGAACCCCATCTTCGGTGGTTTTCGTTTGTGGACCTGATATTGTCCCTTTGCAAGCGGTTGGGGGCCGAGCTGATCATCAGCCTTGGCGGGCTCCAGGACAATGTGGTGCATACGGATGCCATCATTTCAGGCTTTGCCTCGAGCCAAGAGCTGTTGGAACGTTTACAACAAATACAGGTTATCCCTGCAGAGTATAAAGGCCCTGGGGCTATTCATTCTTTGATCTTGCAGCAGGCAAAAAGCATGGGTATCGAAGGGATCAGCCTCTGGGGTCACTCCCCGTTTTATCTTCAGGGCACCAACCTCCGGCTTCTTTCCCGAATGACTACTATATTGGCAGGCCTTGCAGGCGTCGACGTAGATACCGGTGAACTGGAGAAGGGGTGGGTGCTGTTGGCAAGACAAATTCAGCGCTTCATAGATGGCAACCCGGAACTCCAGAACGTGATCAAGGAGATCATGAACTCCAAGACATCGGGTGAACTGCCTCGCCCTGAGAGGCAAGACGGGAAGGTCATCTACCTGGATAATTTCTTTAAACCCAAGGGATAAGGTGCTATCCTACTTAATGCCTGACCGAAAATCCTGTTTTTTCGGTCAGAAATCCGAAATCCGAAGCACGAAATCCGAAACCCTGGCCCAGACCGGGTTTTTCTCTCGGTGGCATTCTCCGGCTTCTGTCGCGCCAGGGCGGGCAATAACCAAAATTCGAATGCTCCAATGACAAAAACATCAAATTTTCAATGTATTAGTTTCGGTCATTTTGTGATTTGATATTCGAATTTTGCCTGAACATGACTTTTCGTTCAGGCACCACTCAGGGGTAGCGATCATAATGTCCGCAGATGATACCACAACACAGCTTTTACAAGAGCTTTCAGATGCAAAAGCCTGGCCGGCACGGTTCAAACGGCTGCTTGACGGCGGCTCAGATGTGAGTCATGACATAAGAGAAGCTGAAATGAAAATTGAGGAGCTTGAAAAAAGGGCAAAGGAGGCCATGAAAAGACTCGGGTGCGTAAGTCAGCAAACCCGCACGATTTACCACGGCATGGCCGATATGCTGATTAGCTGGAACGCTTTCAAGGATAACTTGTGATAAGCATGATACAGTCAAACACAGGGAGGGGAAAAAGGAGGTAGTCATGCCCTACATCCCCAAAATTCTCATAGTTGATGATGAACCCCGTATGTGTACTAGCCTGAAGGCGTTGTTAAGCGGCCGGGGCTATGAAATACATATAAGCAATAGTGGCGCGGAAGCTATAGAATGTGTGTCCAAGAATAACTTCGATCTTGTCCTTTTGGACATGGTTATGCCGGACATGGACGGCGGCCGGATCATGGACCACATAGGAGCTCAGAGTCCGGAGACCTTAACCATTGTTATTACAGGCTATGTTTCCACAGAATCAGCCCTATCTGCGCTGAGGCACAGGGCCCACGGTTATCTCAGAAAGCCGTTTGGGGAAGATGAGTTGTTAAAGGCAGTAGAAAATGCCCTTGAGCAAAAAAAATTGGATCGCGAGCGCAAGCGAGCAGAGGAGGAGCTACGGGAAACCGCTCGCCGGCTGAAAGTTGCTCATGACCAATCCCTCATCTATGCACAGGAACTCAAAGAAGAAATGATGGAACGTAAGCGGGCAGGGGAGGCCCTGACTCGAGCGAAGGAGGATTGGGAAAACACATTTGATGCCATAACCGATATGGTTATGCTCCTAGACAATGAACACCAGATTCTTCGTATTAACAAAGCTGCGGCAGAGGCCTTGAGTACCACACAAGATAAATTGCTGGGCAAAAAATGTTATCAGGTGGTTCACGAACAAGGCCGCCCAATAAGGGGATGTCCGTTGGTGCGCACCATGAAAACGTTAAGGCCACAGACCACAGAGATAACCGAACCTCATTTAGGCGGGACCTTCATATGCTCTACTTCCCCCATACTGGATCGTCAAGGGAAGCTGACAGGTTATACTCATACCCTAAAGGACATTACCAAATCTAAGCGCCTTGAAGCCCAATTTCAGCAGGCCCAGAAGATGGAAGCCATCGGCACCCTTGCCGGAGGCATAGCTCACGACTTCAACAACCTGCTCATGGGGGCTCAAGGCAACATCTCTTTGATGCTTATGGACATCGATTCCTCGCATCCACATTATGAACGGCTGAAAAACATTGAAAAGCAGATCCAAAGCGGGGCTAAACTAACCAGCCTCCTTCTGGGGTATGCCAGGAAGGGAAAATATGATGTCGCCACCCTTAATCTGAACCAATTGGTGGAAGAGACCTCAGACACATTCGGTAGAACCAGAAAGGAGATTACGATTCATCGAGAGCTTGCCGAAGATTTATTTGCAATAGAGGCAGACCATAGGCAGATAGAGCAGGTGTTTTTGAATCTATTTGTAAATGCAGCAGATGCCATGTCCGGCGGTGGGGATCTTATCCTGAAAACCATGAATGTCACCCACAAGGATATCAAGGACAAGCCCTATGATCCTAAACCCGGCAACTATGTCCTGTTAACGGTTACTGACACGGGCAAAGGTATGGATGAAGAAACTATGGAGCGCATCTTTGATCCGTTCTTTACGACCAAAGAGATGGGCCGGGGCACGGGCCTTGGTTTGGCTTCTGCTTACGGCATTATAAAGGGCCATCGCGGATATATTGATGTGCAATCAAAGCAAGGGCAAGGAACGACTTTCAGTGTTTATCTGCCTGCATCAGAAAGAAAGGCCTGGAAAGCCGTCAGAACTGCTGAGCAGTCTATTGAGGGAACCAGGACGGTCCTCCTGGTAGACGACGAAGATGTCATCCTTGGAGTTGCACAGGCATTGTTGGAGGCCATGGGTTATCGGGTCCTTATTGCCAGGGATGGAAAAGAAGCCATCGATGTTTACAGAAAAAACTGGGGCGATATAGACATAGTCCTTTTGGACATGGTTATGCCCAACATAGGTGGTGGCGAGGCATATGACCGAATGAAGGGGATCAACCCTAATGTAAAGGTTCTGCTTTCAAGTGGCTATAGTATAGATGGTGAAGCCACGGAAATATTGAATCGCGGCTGTGATGGTTTTATTCAGAAGCCCTTTAGTATTAATCAGCTGTCTGAAAAAATAGGGGAGATTTTGGGACTGGAAGCCATTTGATCTCGAATGATATGAGTATGGGGATGGAAACCGATCTCAATAGATGCAAGCGGTGCGGCCAGTGCATGAGCGTGTGTCCAGTCTATCAGGCCACCTTTCGAGAAGACGATGTAGCCCGGGGCAAGTTGGCCCTGCTGGAATCTGTTGAAACTGGAACCATGAGGTGGTCAGACCGTCTTGGAAAAATCCTTTCGCGATGTCTTCTTTGCGGAGCGTGCGCTCAGGTTTGTGCAAGCAGGGTTGAGACCACCCTCCTGATCCAGTTGGGTCGCCGGCGGCTCTTTGAGGACCAAAAGAGAGGTGAGCCCCAAAATAGTGTGCTTAGGAGCGTTAGGGAAGGGCGCTTGTCCGCGAGGGCCCTGCTCAAGGGTGGTGCGCTCCTTCAGGCACTGGCGTGCAAAAAAATCCCAGAGACGAGCGGACTCCATCTTCGATTTCCCCTATCCTTTTTCACCGAAAGGAACACGGTCCCTCCCATTGCCTGGACTCCCTTTCTGGATGCCTTCCGACCCGAACCTGCCGCAAATGCTGAAGGCCCGCGGATTGGATTCTTTGTGGGCTGCGGCGCCAACTATCTCTTCCCGGATATTGCGCGGGCCCTTGTGCGTATCCTTGGACGTGTGGGAGCAACCCTGGTCGTACCGGAAGACCAAGGTTGCTGCGGGCTGCCTGCCTACGTTTCTGGTGATACTAAGACTGCTCGAAAACTGGCCAAAAAGAATATCAAAGTGTTTGAATCTCTGGAGCTTGATGCCATTTTGACCGTGTGTGCTTCCTGCGGATCACACCTGAAGGCCCTTGCGTCGCTCTTTGCGGATGACCCTTCATTCCATGATGTTGCAGATTCAATGGCCCGGAAGCACATGGATGCTATGACCTTTCTGGTGAACCATCTTGGTATTGAGGGGTATCTTAAAGCCCTTGAGCCGACGGGGCGCCAGAATGGCACAAAGCCATTGCGGGTTGCCTATCATGATCCTTGTCATCTAAGGATTGGGCAGGAAATAACCCAGGCCCCACGGAAACTCCTTCAGGCTGTACCCGGGCTGCAACTGGTGGAAGCCTCCCACCCCGGCCAATGTTGTGGCCACGGAGGGGATTTTAACCTTTCTCACTTCCCACTGTCGATGAAGATCCTGGAGCGGCGCATGGAGGACTTCGAAAAGGCGCAACCCGATAAGATTGTTACAGGTTGCACGGGGTGTCTTCTGCAGTTTGCAGAGGGGGTAAGCCGACGCGGCCTGGCAGGAAAAATCGGGGTTTGCCACCCCCTGGTGCTGGTAGAAAAAGCTATTGCACCCTGTCTAATTCCAGCTCAGCGTCGAAAAGATCTTCCAGTATTTCAAGCTCTTCATACTGATGCTGGACAATAGCGCAGCGAATGTTTAACTGACACCAATCCCGGCAAATGGTGTCGTCATGGTCGTAGTGTCCAAAACAGTCTAACTTGTCGGCCAGGAGCTTTGAATTAAGAATCGTTCTTTTCATGATAAGGTCAACAGCGCAGTCATTTCCTGATGGACAAGGCCATTTGTTGCCAAAATTTCTTTCTTTTCAATATTGTAAGGTTCATTTGAGAAATCAGAGATTATTGCCCCTGCTTCCTGGGCTATGATCATGCCTGCTGCTGTATCCCACGGAGCCAGATTTTGTTCCCAGAAACCGTCGAACCTGCCGCATGCCACATAACACAGGTCCAAGGCCGCGGAGCCCAGTCGGCGAACTCCTTGGGCAGCCATTAGACATCGCTCAAACCGGTAAATCAGGGGGCGGATCACGGTCTGGAGGTTATAGGGAAAACCCGTGACCAGCAAACTCTCACCAATAGCCTTTGTGCTGGAGACTCTAATGGGTCGGCCGTTGAGCGTAGCACCCTGACCTCGGGTACCACAAAAGAGTTCTCCGGTAACCGGATTCAAGACTACGCCAAATACAATATCTCCCTTAGAAGCAAAGGCAATGGAGAGACTGAAGTCGGGTAGGTGATGGGCGAAATTTGTAGTTCCATCCAAGGGGTCTATGATCCACTCATAGGCGTCTGTCCCCGGGATTACGCCACTTTCTTCGGCCAGCACGCTGTGGTCCGGGAATACAGCCCGTATAAGCTGGATGATGGCATTTTCAGAAGCCAGGTCGGCTTCGGTAACAAGGTCGATGTCGCCTTTTTTTTCTACTGTATGGGTTTTACCCCAGTAACTGCGAAGGATTTCGCCTGCCCGAGCCGCAGCCGCAACGCCAATATCACTGATTTTTCCCAGATCCACGATAAATTAACTATATAAAATTCTGGTTATGAAGTCAATAAGAAGTTGGCTCCACTACGCTACCCCCGAGCATCTCCTGTACAAAACGGCTCATTCGTTTAAAATGTGTCCCTTTCCAGTAAACCCGATGACAGGAGCTACACAAAGAAAAGGACTGGTGGCCGGCCCTTATCCTTGAGGGGAGTCTGTGGGCGACCTCTTGCTTTGAGATCGGTCTAACGAGCCCATTACAGCAAAGGCACCTTGAGAATGGGCTTGCTTCAGCATACAGATCCAGTCGCTGGAAGATCCATTTGAGCTGCATTCTGGGGTCAACGTCTCTGACCCAAATCCCACGAGTTATGACTTTGTTTGTCAAGAGACGCCTGCTTCGGGTTAGCAACACGCGAGCTTGGCGTACAGAGACCTCAATGAGGCCCAAGGCATTGAAATCATTGTAATAGAGGGTATCAAACCCCAAAAGACGAAGGTACCTTGTTAGCCTGCCAAGGTGGATATCTGTAACAAATCTCAAATGCCTCAAAGGGTTGGGTCCCAGATTCCTGCAGGGACGAATGTCAAGTGATTCAAATACGGGGTAAACACTGATGCGCTCTCCGCCATCGAGGGGATAAGTGAAATCCACAGACACCCCATTTACAAGAATCAGATCGACTTCGGCATGGGGAACCCCGAGGGATACAATTATGTCCTTGACAGTGCTTTTTGGGCGGAAAAAGGCCTGAAAATCCCTCTTCCTTCTTTCTTGTGGGAGGAAATCGTTCAGCTCTTCATAGAATCGAAAGGTTACTTGAGGCATCTTGCATTGAGGATTTTGGATATAGCTCAAGGTCGTTCGTAAAATGGACCTTTTTCAGACACGTAAAGTGTTCGAAGAATTTTATCAGACGTATCTATGTTACTCAAGGAGAAAGACCGAGCAAGCTGTACAAAAGGCCCTTCAAATCGATTGACATAAGGCTCTATGTTCGCTAGCATATTAAAAAATGCTTAATTGCCAACTAATCTTGACGGCTTCGTAAAAAGTCGAAAAACACCTCTTTCTGTCATTCCGGCCCCTGCTTCCGCAGGGGTAAACTTGTCCCCGCAAAGGCGGGGAGCCGGAATCCAGTTTATTCAGATAGTTACAAAGGCTCTGGACTCCGGTTTTCACGACTCGACTGAGCTCGTCGAAGTCCGGAGTGACGACTTTTTACGAGATTATCAATCTTCAAGCGGAAAAGCTTTATGTCCGAAGCCCTGAAAGGCCACCTGGAACGAATAGTTTACTCTAACGAGCACAACAACTACACGGTAGCCAAGTTGAAAGTCAGGGGAAACCCCGAAACAGTGACGGTGGTGGGCCAACTGGCTGGGATTGCACCGGGACAGGTGCTTAAACTTTCTGGCGACTGGGAGACCCATCCCAAATACGGCAGGCAGTTTAAGGCCGCCGGCTACAGTGTCGGCCTTCCAGCTGAAATTCATGGGATTGAAAAGTACCTGGGCTCAGGCCTGATCAAGGGGATCGGTCCTGAAATGGCAAAGCGATTGGTGGAACGCTTTGGCATCAAGGCCCTGGATGTCATCGAACGTTCTCCTGATGACCTCCTCGGAGTAGAAGGGATTGGCGAAAAGCGACTCCAGATGATCATCAGGGCCTGGGAAGATCAAAGAGAGATCCGGGACGTAATGATCTTTCTTCAGGGCCACGGGGTGAGCACCGGCTATAGCGCAAAGATATTTAAGCAGTACGGCCAGAACGCCATACGGGTGGTGAGGGAAAACCCTTATCGGCTGGCATCCGACATATTCGGCATCGGCTTTCTCATAGCTGACCGCATTGCAGAAAAAGTTGGCATTTCCAAAGACGCCTTGATACGCGCTGAGGCAGGAATCTTACATGTCCTGGAAAAGATATCGGATGAAGGACACCTATTTCTCCCGCATGATCAATTACTGGATCGGGCCGAGGCGCTCCTTGAGATAGACCACGCCGCACTTGAGAAGGCTGTTAGTAATCTGACTGCATCAGGACGCATTGTTGTGGAAGAGTTTGTAACCCCCACCCTGCCTTCCCCCTTGGAGGGGGAGGGTTTGGGTGGGGGTGAGGATGCTCCATCCAAAGTAATGACGGCAGTCTACCTGAAAGCTTTTTACGCAGCCGAGGTGGGCCTGGCCAACCGCCTCAAGGCCCTGCTTTCTGTGCCGGTCAAAGGCCTTAGCATGGACGTCAGGAGTATAGAAAAACTGGTCCTACGCAGGCAGGCCATTATGCTTTCAAAAGAACAATTTGTCGGCCTTCATACAGCGGTTTCCGAAAAGGTATCAATTATTACAGGTGGACCCGGTACTGGCAAGACCACCCTGGTCAAGGCCATTCTGGCGGTTTTTGAGGCAGCCGGGAAGGAGGTCTTGCTCTGCGCACCTACGGGCCGTGCGGCCAAAAGGCTTTCCGAGGTCACAGACCACGAGGCAAGAACGATCCATCGCCTTCTTGCCTATAACTTCAAGAGCGGCGGGTTTCAGAAAAACGAAAAAAACCCGCTCAGTGCTGATGTGGTGATTGTGGACGAGTCGTCCATGGTAGATACTTTTTTGATGTATCACCTTGTTAAGGCGGTTCCCATGACCGCCGCACTCATCCTTGTGGGGGATGTGTATCAGCTTCCTTCCGTAGGTCCAGGAAATATGCTGCGGGATATGATCGACTCCGAACAGGTCCCGGTAGTGTTCTTGAAAGAGATCTTCAGACAGGCCCGGGAGAGTCTGATCATCGTAAATGCCCACAGGATCAACCAGGGGTTTCCCCCAACCGTTTCTGATCCCAACCGCGAGACACTTAAGGATTTCTACTTCATTCAGCAAGAGGATCCCGAAAAGGTGCTTTCAACAATTCTGGAGCTTTGCTGCGAGAGGATTCCGGATCGTTTTAACCTGGATGCCTTGTCGGACATACAGGTGCTGAGCCCAATGCACAAAGGAATTATCGGCACAACGAATCTTAATCGTGTGCTTCAGCAGGCACTGAACCCCTCGGATAACGCCATTGAGCGTATGGGGCGTACTTTCAAGAGCGGCGATAAGGTGATGCAGATTAGAAACAATTATACAAAAGATGTCTTCAATGGAGATATTGGAACCATCAGCCGAATCGATCGGGACATGGAAAAGGTCACGATAAAATATGACGGCCGTGGGGTTGACTATAAGTTTATTGAACTCGATGAGCTTGTACTTGCTTATGCCGTATCCGTGCACAAATCCCAGGGCTCAGAATATGGAGCCGTGATCCTGCCGGTGATGACTCAGCACTTCATATTACTTCAGAGAAACCTCATATATACAGGGGTGACACGTGCAAAGGAGTTGGTTGTGCTCATTGGTACCAAACAGGCCATGGCTATTGCCCTGCGTAATGACAAGCCTCAAAAACGCATGACCCGCCTTTCTGATAGAATGCGGAATGCGGATTGCGGATTGGGGAATAAAGAAAATCGGAAAATCAAAATCAAAAGTCACTCTTTGTCGTAGGTCTGTCCCTCGAGAAGCAGGCAGGCTCCGGTGGGCGGAATTGTTTTTCATTCCGCATTCCGAAATCCGAAATCCGAAATCGAACGGGGAGGATTTATGGTGAAAAACATTCTGGTTGTCGGTGGCGCCGGATATATTGGATCCCACATGGCAAAGTACCTTGCCAAAAAGGGCTACGTGCCTATAGTTCTTGACAACCTTGTCTTGGGTCACCCTCAGACGGCAAAGTATGGACCCTTTTTCGAAGGTTCCATGACTGATTCAAGTCTGCTTGAAAAGATATTTTCAGACTATTCGATCTCCGCTGTAATGCATTTTGCTGCATTCTGTTATGTCTGGGAATCGGTAGAGAAGCCGGCAATGTATTACCAGAACAATGTGGCCAATACCCTTGCACTACTTAAGGTCATGGTTGAAAGAAACATCGGAAATTTTATATTCTCATCTTCCTGTGCTACCTACGGGGAGCCGGTTGAAATACCTATGACCGAGGACCACCCTCAGAGGCCGGTTAGTCCTTACGGCAGAACCAAAGCCATAGTTGAACAGATACTGGATGACTTCGGAAGGGCCTACGGGCTTAAATCGGTTTGTCTGCGGTATTTCAATGCAGCCGGAGCAGATCCTGATGGCGAGTTGGGGGAAGATCACAATCCGGAAACACACCTTATCCCCCTGGTTCTCAAAACCGCTCTTGGTCAACGGCCAATAATAGATGTTTTCGGGGATGACTACCCAACCCTTGACGGCACATGTATTCGAGATTACATCCACGTTGATGACTTGGCTCAGGCCCATCTGCTTGCCTTGGAGAGACTGTTGGCAGGGGAGCAGGGCGGGGCCTACAATCTCGGAAACGGTAATGGTTATTCGGTGAAGCAGGTCATCGAAACTGCCCGGCACATAACCGGCCGGGAGATTCCGGTAAGAGTGGCAAAAAGGCGGCCTGGCGATCCTGCAGTCCTTATCAGCTCAAGTAAAAAGGCAATTAAAGATCTTGGCTGGAGCCCACGATTTCCAGACCTTGAAACTATTGTGGAAACTGCCTGGACTTGGCACAAAAATAATCCTAATGGCTATTGAGTTTAACCTGGGTTGAGCGGTTCAACGTTCACGGTTCCCGGTTGAAGAGCCCCTGGCCCAGACCGGGACTACATGGGCACCAAAATCATCTTGGGATGTCGCGCCAGGGCAGGCCTAACTGGCTGTTAGCAAGCCGACTTCGCCAAAGTAGCTTTAGCTACGACGGCTGAAAAGGATGACGCGTCAATAGGGACGAATGTTATGTTTCACCCAATGGGTGAAAGAGGCTAATCTGAGCATTGTGTTATAAAGTTAAGGATATCACTAGACTATAACCTTTGAACCCTGGT
>JAIWEZ010000020.1:0-15889 GCA_048631945.1 Gammaproteobacteria bacterium
GCACCCACAATTTCGAACATTTGGACATTTGATATTCGGATTTGTTTCGGATTTAGGATTTCGTGCTTCGTATTTCCGGTTTATCCGGGTTAGGGCATTAGCCCAAGTTTTCCAGTTTTAGCGAAGTGAGCTCAGAACCTCGCTAATACTCTGACTCAGCTCATTTGTGGTGAACGGCTTCTGTATAAAACCATCACATCCACGTGCCAATATTTCTTTTGCCTGACCGTCTATGCTGTAGCCGCTTGAAAGGAGAACCTTTACATTGGGATTGATCTCCGTTATTTTGTCGAAAGTCTCGCCACCCCCCATGCCGGGCATGATCATGTCTAATATAACCATATCGATTTTGTCCTGGTTTTGTTTGTATGCCTCAATAGCTTCTCTACCGCCCTTGGCCTTAAGCACGGTGTAACCCAATCTCTCGAGCATCTCAACGCCTATATCCAAAACAATTGTCTCATCGTCTACAAGCAGAATAGTGCCACTTCCCTCAATGATTTGCTCGGTAGCATAGACAGTATTTTCGACCTTCTTTTCTGTCGCGGGCAGATAAATGCGGAAGGTGGTCCCGTGACCCTTCTCAGATGCAACGTCAATGTATCCGTCATGGCCCTTTATTATACCGTAGGCCGAAGCCAAACCAAGACCTGTCCCCTGACCCATCGCCTTGGTCGTAAAGAAGGGCACAAAGATGCGCCCCATGGTCTCTTCGTCCATGCCTGTGCCTGTGTCGGCAACCGTTAACAGTACATAGTTGCCTGGTTTTGGATCATATAGCTTGCACCTGATATCCTCGTGGGTGACATTCATGGTTTTCAGGATAAGATCTCCACCAACACGCATGGCGTCTGCAGCATTCAAATATAGATTCAACACAACTTGCTCAATCTGCCCCTTGTCTGCCTCTATGGCAAAGAGGTTTTCGGCAAGATCTATATGAATCGTTGTCTCCTTTCTGGTCCTCCCAAAGGTCTCCGAGGTCTCTTTCAGCAAATTATTTAAGTTGATGGGCTTGACCTGATATCTTCCTTTCCTCGCATATCCAAGGAGGTGTGAGGTAAGCTTGGCTCCGCTTTGAACCTGGTCTTCAATGCTTTTTAATCGTTTATAATATGGATGGGTGGAATCTAAGTCCATTAACATTAAAGAGATATTTCCTTGTATACTCATAAGCAGGTTGTTAAAGTCATGGGCAATGCCGCCGGATAAAGTGCCTATTGCCTCCATTCTCTGTGCATGGCTCAGATGGACTTCCAATTTGGCCTTTTCATCTTCTGCGCGCTTATGCTCGGTGATGTCCTTGAAACATTCAACAATGCCAATCAATTCGCCACCTGGATCTCGAAACGGAGTTGCCACAAGAATGCACGGGATTCTGGTGCCATCTTTGCGTTCTTTTTCTACCTCACATTCAACACGCTCCTCACCACCGGGAATCCGGGTCAATGGACAGTCGGGCGAATCACACATTGAACAGGGAAAAACCTCGTGACACTTCTTGCCGATTGTTTGCTCCTTGCTTACGCCTGACAGGGCCGAAAAAGTGTTATTAACTCGAATAACGTTGAAGTCCTTGGCAATCACACACATAGCGTCGGCAGCAGTCTCAAATATTTGATTTAGTTCTGCATAGGCAAGCTTGGTTGCTTCCGCTGCTTGCTTGCGTTCGGCAATCCTTTTTTCTTCAATTCGAAAGATATCCCAAAAAAGGTGGGCAGCCACATGGTCCATGAACCGGACATGGTTCGGCTTGGTTAGGGCGATTTCATCAGCCACTTCTTCACGGCCCGTTAGTTCGATAATCATGTTTAGGTCTTTGAGCTTGTACAGATCACGGTAAACCCTTGTTGTATAAATACCCTTTTTCCTCGCGTAGCGATAACCCACAGCCTTGGGATTGGTACAGGCCAACCCGAGGAGCTTCATCCGAAGCTGGCTGAGCCTTTCGGCAAAAATCATATCCATGATCGCCTTGCACCCCGGACCACCACCTACAATGGCTACGTTAAGTACCTTAGACTGATAGGTCATATGCTTCCCTTTACAATCGTATTCGTTCTGTTTTGAACATCTTTCCCAAATCTGATCAATAGCCGTGCGCTGCGCTTAATTGAGGCAAATGTGACCCTGCCTCCACCTTCCTTTCACGGGCCATCTTCCGATTCAGGGCATCGGCTACCTTTTGTTTGAGTTCATCAAGGCACACGCTCTTTATGACGTAGTCATCGGCCTGGGACAGGCGGGGGTCATCAAAAAAGCTGTCATAGGCGGTAAAGATAATGACGGATAGATTCGGATCTTGTTTCTTGATATCACCCAATACATCCCATCCGTCAGGTCCGTCCAGATACAGATCGAGAAGCACCAAATCCGGCCGGAAAGCTCTGAGGTGTCCGTTAATCGATTCGGCATTACCTACACCGGCAACCTGGTACCCCTCACGGATCAGTTCTTCGGCAACGAGTTCTCTAATGCATTTCTGGTCATCTACAATCAGAACGTTTGGCATGGTCAATCCTCCCTATGTTTTTTCTTTACGCTCTCTTCCCTTATCTTGATGAAACGTTCTCTTTGTTTCTCGACCATGTCTTGTGGTCCATAACCATGGAAATCAGTATGATATCGCTTTGCCTTATGTCTGAACGCATTTATAGCCCGCGCAAGTCTTAAAACTTTTAGAAGTGGATCGCTCCCGGCAAGATGAGGGGAAGAGATACATGGGAAGGCAGTTCGGATCTTGTGGATTTCCTTACCCGAAAGGTCGTGTATTGGTAACATCGTTCCTTCGCCGAACTCGCAATCAGCCATTTAAATAGCTATCATATCAACAGGTTATGGGGTTTTGGTGGTGTTAAATTATATTATGGAGAGCATATTATTGTTTGAATTTGTGTGAATGGTGAAATATGCAAATCCTGTGCCTTAAATGAGGGAAACAAACGGGAGGTGTTGGAAAGTCCGTAGGACCAAAGAAAAGAATAGTGGGTAAGATTGGTGGCGGTGCAGGGACTTGAACCCCGGACACTGCGGATATGAGCCGCATGCTCTAACCGACTGAGCTACACCGCCATATATAATTTTCGAATAACACCTTGTCCCTTCTCAGTCAATCCTTTTTCTGTGGGAACTGCAAGTCACTCTAAACTCAAGTACAATATAAAACATCATGGAAAAAATAGGCGCTGGGTTGGTTTATGATAAGAAGCCTGGACTGCATATCGAATCCCTTCGGTTGATTTTTGATTTGCTTAGTGTATAATTGTTGGATATTATACTACATAAAGTTATGAGAAACCAACTCATGAGCCAATACATACGAAGAATATGATGCCCTTAAAGGTCGACCTTCACATCCACGGCAATAAAGCCAATAAGCCCAATATGCGCTATTATCCGGTAAATCTGGACGTGCAAGACAGAGAATGCCTTGTTGTGGGAGGCGGCAGTGTGGGTGAACGTAAGGTCAAGACCTTGCTTGAATGTGGGGCGCGCCTTACTGTGGTAACCACCCATGCAACCGAGCATCTTCAGACCTTGGCCTCAGAGGGCCTCATTGGCTTAGAGACGAGAGGCTATGAACCCTCTGACCTGGATGGAAAATTTCTGGTTATTGGAGCGACTGACAGCGATGAGGTGAATGAAAAGGTCAGTAAAGATGCAGCGAGGCGTGGCCTGCTGTGTAACATTGCCGACCGCCCACAGGCCTGCAGTTTTGTGCTTCCAGCTATTGTCCGCCAGGGTGATCTGTTGCTTGCCATTTCCACCTCAAACAAGAGTCCGGCTGTGGCAAGGAGGGTACGTCAAAACCTGGAGAAGGAATTCGGGCCGGAATATGCTACATTATTGAATCTTATGGGGGCTATTCGAAGAAGGCTTCTGTCAACGGGAAAGAGTCCGGAGGACCATAAGCGGATGTTTGAACGGTTGCTGGATGAGGGGCTGCTGGAAATGATCCGGGATAATCGCATCAAGGATGTAGACTTTCTCCTTATCGATGTGTTGGGCGAAGCATACGGGTGGAATGAGCTGATGGGAAAGGACAAAGTCCCTTAGGCGCTGAGTCATTAAATTGGCGTTTTTTCTGGCAGAAAATCTTTTGGCATGAAGGACGAAAGCTGAAAGCTGAAAGGAAGAGAAGTTAAGAGTCTAAGATCCACTTCTTGCTTTGAGCCCTGGCCCAGACCTGGATTTATCAGCTTGTAGCCTATAGTGAGCATGAGCGCCAGGGCGGGCTTTCAGCCTTGAGCTTTGAGCTTGTCCGGGTTAGGGATTGAGGGATTATGAATTATAGGATATTTGAGCAATCGCCACAAATTCCTAAATTCCTGAATCTGCATCGAGAGGACTATCTATGAGCGTTCTGTTTGCTTTGACGATGGGATGTTACATTGCAAGCTTGCTGGGTTATCAGGGTTATGTCCTGTTTCAAAAGCGACCAATATACAAAATTGCAAGTATCATCCTTTGGATTGGGTTCCTGTGTCACACAGCAGTCCTATCCATGAAGTTTTTTGAGGCTGGACATATTCCTGTTCAAAACCTTCATGAAACGCTTTCCGCTTTTGGATGGGCCGTTGTCGGCGTGTTTCTAATCCTTCAAATCAAATTTCATCTAATGGTTCTGGGAGCCCTTGTAGCACCCCTGGCCACACTGTGCGTGGTTATTGCTTCCATACTGCCGGGGCCCCCGGTTGAAATGGCCCCGCTCCTTAGGGGCCTGTGGCGCACGTTTCATATTGGAACCCTCATTGTGGGGAATGCTGCCTTTGCCATAGCGTTTCTTGTAGGCATCCTTTACCTGATTCAAGAGAAGGCCATCAAGGACAAGAAGTGCGGTTTTTTCTTCCGCCGACTTCCTTCCCTGAAGCTACTTGACTCCATGGGTTATTCATGCCTTATAGCAGGATTTCCCTTGCTGACCTTTGGGATCATTACCGGCGTTATTTATGCCCAGATGGTCCAGGGGCGATTCTGGAGCTGGGACCCTAAAGAGATTCTTGCAGTGATTACCTGGCTGATCTTCGCAGCCCTGCTCCATGAACGCTTGGTGGTAGGCTGGCAAGGGAGGCGTGCCGCCATCATGACCATTGTGGGATTTGTGATACTCCTTTTTACTTCCTTCTTACGTTTCTTGGGGTAAATGGTGGAAAAAAGGGAAATCGTAATAATCGGATTGAATCACAACACAGCGCCCGTGGAGGTTCGGGAGCGCCTGGCCTTCTCTACTGAAGACAATCCCAAAGTGTTGCAAGCCATGCGTCGAGAACCCTGGGCGGATGAGATTGTTCTCTTTTCTACGTGTAACCGAGTGGAGTTTCTCTTGGCCACAAAGGATATGCCTAAAGCGGTCGGGGCGGTTAAGGATTTCCTTGCCGACTTCAAGAAGACCCCGCGCAGCGCTTTTGAGCAGGCCCTTTACGTATATAATGGAGATGAGGCGGTACGCCATATGTTTCGCGTGGCATCAAGTCTTGATTCCATGGTGGTGGGGGAGGCGCAGATTCTTGGGCAGATCAAAGAATCCTACCGGGAGGCTTGTAATCATAGAACCTGCGGGGTTGTTCTAAATCGGCTCATGCATCGGTCGTTTTGGGTCGCCAAACGGGTGCGAACAGAGACCGGCATTGGTGACCATGCAGTTTCCATCAGCTATGCGGCTGTGGAATTAGGCCGCAAGATCTTTGGTGAACTGGAAGGCAAGGCAGTGCTCCTTGTTGGCGCCGGGGAAATGGCTGAATTGGCTGTAGAGCATCTTGTTACAAACCGTGCCGGCCCGATATTTGTCGCTAACCGCACCTTTGAACGAGGCCTTGAAATTGCCGAGGGGTTTAAAGGAACGGCCATTCGATTCGAAGAGATTCCTGAATATCTCAAACAGGTGGACATTGTCATCAGCTCCACAGGGGCCCCTAATTACATCTTGAGGCATGGCGATTTCAAAGGAGTCATGCGCGCTCGGAAGAATCGACCACTTTTTCTTATTGACATTGCAGTGCCCAGGGATATAGACCCCGAGATCAACCGGATCACCAACGTGTATGTCTACGACATCGACGACCTACAGAGTGCCATTCAAGAGAATATTAATGAACGGCAGAGGGAAGCACTCAAAGGGGAAAGGATTGCGGATATGGCCGTGGTCCAGTTTCGCAGGTGGTTTGAATCCCTTGATGTTGTGCCTACGATTATTTCGCTTAGAGAAAAGGTCGAAGCAATCCGGCAGGCAGAACTGAAAAAAACTTTTGCCTCCCTGGCATCAGCATCTGAAGAAGAACGCGCTGCCATTGACCGGATGACAGAGGCCCTGGTCAAGAAAATCCTCCATGATCCCACACTCTTTTTAAAGCAGAGCGAACAAAAGGATAAGAAGTCTCTTTATGTGGGCATAACCAGGAGGCTATTTAACTTGGATGGAGCAAATAATCGTGAAACGAATAACGAATAGAGTCAAAACTCACTTTCATTGACCAATAACAAACAAGGAGGTCGATTTTGAAGAAAAAGATAGCTTTTCTCTTCCCTGGACAGGGTTCCCAGGTTGTCGGTATGGGGCTAGATCTTTATCAGGAATATGATTTTGTGCGTCAAATTTTTGACACGGTTGACGAGGTGTCAAAAGCCCACATCTCTAAGCTCTGTTTTAAGGGCCCGATGGAAGAGCTCACCCTGACAGTGAACCTGCAACCTGCAATGACAGCGGTGAATCTTGCCTGTCTTGCGGCCTTGGAAAAAGAGGGGATCCAGCCCGATGTAACGGCCGGTCACAGCCTTGGAGAATACAGTGCCCTGCGTGCTACCGGAGTGGTCAGCCCTGAAGACACGTGCAGGCTGGTGTTCAAACGAGGCCATCTGATGCATCGTGAGGCCACCAAACACGAAGGTGCCATGCATG
This sequence comes from Gammaproteobacteria bacterium, assembly GCA_048631945.1. Lineage (GTDB taxonomy): Bacteria > Desulfobacterota > Desulfobacteria > Desulfobacterales. Next base: position 6,896 of record JAIWEZ010000020.1, read on the forward strand.
CGATTATCGGTCTGAATATTGATGAGGTGCGGGAGATAGTTGAAGAAGCCCGGAAAGAGGGCGTGGTTGCCGTGGCAAATCACAATACCGCCGAGCAGATCGTGATAACAGGAGCCCCCGATGCGGTAAAATCCGCCTCTGAAATGGCAAAAGCGCGAGGGGCCAAGGCGATTCCTCTGAGAGTCAGTGGTGCGTGGCACAGTGAATTGATCCGGGGGGCTGAAGATGACTTTAGGGCTTTTCTGGCAGAAATCCCTTTCAATACACCGAAGCTGCCCGTGTTGTTTAACGTAACGGCTGCTTCTGAATCAGACCCAAATGAGATCAAGGAAATCATGGCAAGACAGTTGTGCAGCCCGGTACGTTGGTATGATTCGGTGTGCAGGATGCAGGAAGACGAAATTGTGGTTTTTGGCGAAGTTGGTCCGAAAAAGGTGTTAACCGGATTACTCCGCAAGATTATACCTGACACCTATGAGTACGAGGTTTATAATGTGGATGGAATGAAGGGACTGGAGGCTTTCCTTAAAGCCGTAACCTGATAGTGCCTGACCGAAAACGCTGTTTTTTCGGTCAGAAATCCGAAATCAGAAGCACGAAATCCGAAACCCTGGCCCAGACCGGGTTTTTCTCTCGGTGGCATTCTCCGGCTTCTGTCGCGCCAGGGCGGGCAATAACCAAAATAGGAATGCTCCAATGACAAAAAAATCGAATTTCTAAAGTTTAGGTCATTCGGTCATTTGATATTAGAATTTGTTTCGAATTTCGAATTTCGAGTTTCGGATTTTCCCAGTGTTTCTGTAAAATTTATTTCTGAAAGTCCACATGTTGAATCCGGGTCCCAGACGAAACGTTCGTGGAGAGGGGTTTTTGTCATGAGTAACGAAAAATCGGCAGATGCCTATAAAGATTTTTTGGAAGACATCAGTCAGTTTTCTTCTGAAAGGGAAAAACAAGTCTCTAGTGCACCTCATGAGGCTGAAGGGGGCGCCGAACCGGCCTCTGTAGGCCAGCGGGTGCGTAGAGTTCGGGAAGGGAAAGGCTTGACCGTAAAAGATGTTGCCCAGCGGACCGGCCTGAGTTTAAAGTATCTTGCTCAGATAGAGACAGATGAGGTCTCCCCTCCATTGGGTGTCTTGATCAGGCTCGCAAAGGCACTTGACATGAAGCTGGGTAGATTCATATCCACTGGTGAAATCAAGCCTTTTACAGTGGTACGAAAGGATCAGCGGCGTGTCATCTCCAGGTACACTTCTGCCCAAGGGGACCAGTATGGGTATACTTATGAGTCTCTGGCACCGGACAAGAAGGATCGCCACATGGAACCCTTTATGGTGACCCTGGTGCCCTCTAAAGCAAAAAAGGAACTGTCTACTCACGCAGGACAGGAGTTTATCTATATCCTAAAAGGGGCTATGGAAGTCATACTGGAGGACTATACAGAGGTGCTTTACCCAGGTGACAGCATCTATTACGATTCCACTATTCCCCATCTGGTCCGATGCCATGGTGACAAAGAAACCGTCATTCTGGCCGTTCTTTATGCAAAAGACGAGTGATACGAATTCAGGGATTCGGGAATTTAGGAATTGCGGGATTGATGTGACCGAATCCCTGAATCCCTCAATTCCTCAATTCTTTTCCAGAAGATCTTCTATCTCTTTGAAGTGTGTCACATGGTAGGCAGCAGAAAGCGCTGAGTTCTTGTATGCCACCAAGGGAATTCCGGCAGCCTTGGCCGCCGATTCATCGATCTCTGAATCCCCAATGTAGATGGCTTGATGAGGGGATAGCCCAAAATGGTCGAGTATCTTGATGAGGGACTCGGGATCGGGTTTGGGATGTTTCACGTCCAGGCATGAGACCACTATGTCAAAGTATCCTTCCAGCCCATGTTCCGCCAAGACAGGACCCATGGTGTCAGACCGGTTCGTGGATATGGCGGTTCTGTAAGCTGGTCGCAGGTACTGCAGGAAATCTTTTAGGTATGGTTCCATTTCCATCGAAGGGATAAATGGCAGATAGCTCACGCGGTGGCGGTAGGCAAGGGCATCTTTCAACTTTGGATCATTCCTGAACAGGTATGCCACGGATTGCTCCGCAGTGTTCATGTGCACATAGTCACACTCCTCGCTGTTCATCTGTGGCTTTCCGAACTGAGCCAGAATATGATTGTAGTAGGCCTCATTGGCCCTCCTTGAGTCAAACATGACGCCATCGCAATCAAAAATCACTACTCTTATCTGTTCCATCCTCCACAAAATCCTCTGGTCATCGCAACGTCAAGGAAAGCCTTAACATAATGTTTTACAATGAAAATTGCCTCATTTCTAAAATCCCACCTGGCCCAGACCGGGTTGTTCACTCTGTGGCATTTTCCAGCTTCTGTCCTGTCGCGCCAGGGCGGGCCCTTTTCCAAAGGGGGAACTTCAAAGTCCCCCTTTATTAAAGGGGGATTTAGGGGGATTTTTGTGTTTGCGCAATGTAACTTTGACGGAGCCCTGATCCTCTGGTAAACTTTTAAGACTTTTGGTATGGAGTGTTGTGTGACGTAAAGCCTCACGTCTTAATAACTAATAGACGTTGGGCCGTCCTGTCAAGCTCCAGATGAACAGGTGCACTCGTTCACACTGAATAATTTAGGTAAAGCGTTCACTCCCGTATTGTCATTTCGACCGAAGGGAGAAATGACACGGCAGCGCGAATCATGACACAGGAGCATGAACGGTTACCAATTTAGCATCTAATGAAGACTAAGAGACATATCTATTTGCAAATGAAATCCCTGGAAGAGGCCCAGGCGATTTTCTTTAATCGTTTTTCTTTTGACCAATATCTCCAGCCGGAAACCATCCCAGCTCAAGAGGCGGCAGGACGGGTCACGGCAGAACCGGTATTTGCCAGATTTTCATCCCCCAGTTACCATGCAGCGGCCATGGACGGAATTGCCGTGCGTGCAGAGACCACCTTTGGCACCACTGTAGACCGGCCAAAGCAACTCCTCATCGGGAAAGATGCATTCTTTGTTAATACGGGTCACATTATGCCTGTGGGGACAGATGCGGTCATCATGATCGAATATGTCGTGGATGTTGACGAGGAAACCGTCCAGATTGAGTCGGCTGCCTACCCATGGCAACACGTCAGAAAAGTAGGCGAGGATATCGTGGCCACCGAACTCATCCTTCCCCAGAATCACCTGATTACACCGTATGAAATCGGTGCCCTTCTAAATGGAGGGGTTTTTGATGTTAAGGTCAAACAAAAACCTCGCGTGCTCATAATCCCAACTGGTTCAGAACTCATATACCACCAGGATCTCACATCCGGCACCCCGCCTCCAGGCCGGGTGGTTGAAAGCAATTCTGCTATCATGGGTGCCTTGATTAGGGCCTGTGGCGGAGAATATCTGAGCCACCCCATAGTCCCTGATATTTTTGAAGAGGTCTTGAATGCAGTACGCGAAGCCACAGCCGGGGATGCCGACCTTGTGATTGTAAGTGCAGGTTCTTCTGCCGGCTCTGAGGATTACACTGCAAGTGTCATTGGTGAGCTTGGAGAAGTCCTGGTGCACGGAGTTACCATCATGCCCGGAAAGCCGACTGTCCTGGGTATTATCGATAATAAACCGGTGATTGGAAATCCAGGTTATACGGTGTCAGCCATTATGGCGTTTGAGAAGTTCGCCCTGCCACTCATCTGCAGAATGCTTGGCACACCCGAGCCGGTGCGGTCAAAGATAGGGGTTAGAACTGCTCGAAAGGTGGCGTCAAAACTTGGTATTGAGGAATTTGTTCGGGTCAAGCTTGGCCGGGTGAAAGATACGGTCGTGGCCTCCTCTCTTCCTAGAGGCGCAGGTTCTGTGACCACCCTGACAGAGGCAGACGCGATTATTAGGATTCCTGCTCATGTGGAGGGGATCAAGGCGGGTGAGCCGGTGGAGGCCGAGCTATTGAAGGATTTTGCAGAAATTGAAAACACCGTGGTGGTGGTTGGAAGCCACGACAACACCCTCGATATCTTGGCGAATCAGGTGAGGGTGCGGGATTTTCGTTTCAGCCTATCCTCAAGCAACGTGGGGAGTCTGGGAGGCCTGATCGCTCTGAGAAACGGATACTGTCATGCAGCAGGCTCCCATCTCCTTGATACAGACACGGGTACCTACAATATTTCCTATATCAAACGCTACCTTCCTGACCTGAGGGTAAAGCTGGTCAACCTTGTCTATCGCCGGCAGGGCCTGATTGTGCCCCGCGGTAATCCCAAAGGGATCAAAGGGATCGAGGATCTGGCAAGAGATGATATTACCTTTATCAACAGACAGGCAGGATCAGGGACTAGGATACTCTTGGACTATCGGCTGGCAAAGCTTAATATCAAGCCGGAAAGCATCAAGGGATATGACCAGGACGAATTCACCCATATGTCAGTGGCGGTGGGTGTGCTAAGCGGTGCAGCAGACACAGGGCTTGGTATTTATGCGGCAGCCAGGGCCTTGAACCTTGATTTTGTTCCGATTGTAACGGAGCAATATGACCTTGTCATTCCGGAAGAATTTTTTGAGGACGAGAAGATCCGGTTGATGCTGGAGATTATTCGATCACAGCCATTCAAAGAACTTGTGCATGAGTTGGGCGGCTACGACACCTCAAAAACGGGCACTGTTATTGCGAGCCTGTAAGTTTAGAGGGGGAAGCCAATGAAACCGATGAGAGTCTTTTGCAATACATTCTCTTTTGTCCAATCTTTATTCAAGCTCAAAGTTCAAAGCTCAAAGCTGAAAGGGCATCTTTCAACGGGAGTTGCCTGTAGCTTTCTGTTACCTTTGAGCCTTCAGCCTTCAGCTTTGAACCGTCCCTTACCGCGGTTAAAATCTCTGTTTTTCTTGAACAAAATTGACCGCCTTAAAAAAGTCTCGACTGCTAAGGTATTTATGGGCCTGTTCTTGGTGGTTACCTTTTGCTGCCCTTTGGCCTTTGCCGAATCAGAAGTGGTGACCTGTGAAGGGAAATATGTCATGGGCGACCTGGACAACAAGAAAGATGCCAGGGCCCTCGCCCTGATTGAGGCCAAGAGGTTGGCACTCGAGAAGGCAGGCACCTACCTGCAAAGTTCCACTGAAGTCAAAAACTATCAATTGACTAAGGATGAGATCAATTCCCTGACGTCAGGGGTCATGTCCGTGGAGGTCTTGGAAGAAGCGTGGGAGATGTCTGGTGAAAACCTGATGGTAACCGTCCTGATCCGTGCCACTGTGGACACCTCGAATCTTGAGGAGCGTATCTCTGCTTTGAAAGATGACGAAGAGAGCGTTGAAGAGTTCAAAAATATCCAGGTCCAATTGGCATCACTTCAGGAAGAACTCAACCAGTTAAAGGCCGAGCGAAAAGATGGGGTTTCCGGCAAACAAATGCAATTCCCCAAAAGAGAGCTTAAGGAAAAATACGTGGCTCTGACAACTACGATGACGGCCTTAGATCATTTGAAAAGCGCAGGGGCTGACATGGCAAAAGGGCGCTTGGAGGAAGCGCTGGAGGGTTACAATCAGGCGCTGTCGGCAAATCCAGAATTATTCCAGGCTTACATTGGTCAGGCCGTAGCTCTCAACCGGATGGGCAAGCCGAGTGAGGCTCTTAAGAAGATTGATAGAGCTCTTGAGATCGCACCGGATTCAGTCCGGGCCCATGGCGTAAAGTCATTGACCCTGGCAAAGCTGGGCAAATATGGTTTAGCACTTAGGTCCATTAATAAGGCCATAGAATTGAACCCACAGAACCCACGATTTTTCTTTGGCCGCGGTGAGATCAACCTCAAGTTGCAAAGGCGGCGCCTTGCCTTTAAGGACTTTGAGCACTCCTGTAAAATGGGTAACCGTCAAGCTTGCGATAGGGCTAAGGCCCTTGCTAAGAGGTTTAAGCAAAAGCCCCGCCAACGCCCTGTTCCTTACGCAAAACCACAAAAACCCAGGCCTAGGTATTAGAAGCTGTTTAAAACCCATTTTCCTTGGCCAGGTTGTCTTTTTAAACCACATCAGTCCATGGGGGGCTCTTGTGTTAGATGTTTGGCTTACTTTAAATCCCAACCCCTGCGACTAAGAACAAACCTGCTTCTGTGACTTCCCCCAGGGCACCCAGCATATCGCCGGTAATGCCCCCGAGCTTCTTCTTGTAATAAAGCGTGACGAGCGCAACTATTGCTATGAATACACCGTTCAAGATCATGCCCCTGAAGCCAAGCCATAAGGAAAATACCAGGAGTGCCAAGAGCCATCCAAGGCTTGCGATGCTTCTGTTGTCCGCAAAGAATTCCTTGCCGGTTCCTCCTTCGGGACGGACATAGCCTAGAAAGTAAATTGCAATGGTAAAAGCACCCCTTGCATAAGCTGGGATCAGGATCAGGTAAACAGCTCGATACTCATGGATGGAGGCAATCCCGGCCCACTTTGTGCCCAGGACAAAGATCAGGGCAAGGATTCCCATTGTCCCAACATGGCTGTCCTTCATGATCTTAAGGGCATCCTGAGGACTTCGGTGGCTGAAAAGACCATCGGCCGTATCGGCAAGCCCGTCAAGGTGAAGCGCGCCGGTCATGACTGCAAGAAAGACAATGTCAATCAATGACACAATATTCAAAGGAAAGACATGCTGGAGCATCCAGTCTGTGAACGCGAGGAAAAGTCCCAGGATGAGTCCTGCTAACGGAAAGTACGGCACCATGCGGTGTCCTGGAAAATCTGCCTGTTTGCCCAACGGAAGTATGGTCAGAAATCGCAAGGCTGCCGTAAAATTTTTGATCATGCTTCGCCCTTGCTGACCCCGGCTTGCTCAAAGGTGAACATTTCCTGAAACACGCGCACTCCGGCCTCTATGATGTGCATGGCCAGGGCCGCACCCGTGCCCTCCCCAAGACGCATTCCGAGGTCCAGAATCGGCCTGAGCCCCATATGCTCGAGCATGAGTTGGTGCCCCTGTTCCACAGATCGGTGGCCTGCAAAAACATAATCTGCCACGACAGGACACATTGCATGGGCCAGTAGGGCCCCGGCTGTTGAGATCAGGCCGTCAATGACAACTGATCTCCGGAGACGCCCTGCAGCAAGTATGGCACCGGCAATCCCTCCGATCTCAAAACCCCCAACCTTACTCAACACGTCCAATGGGTCCTTGGGATCAGGCGCATTCATGTCAATTCCTTTTTGGATCACCCTGCATTTTCTGGCAAAGGTTTCATCATCGACACCGGTGCCACGGCCGGTCATACGTTCCACCGGATGGCCTGTAATCACAGCCCCAATGGCACTCGAGGCTGAGGTATTGCCAATGCCCATGTCACCTGTTCCTAATAGTTCAATGCCTTGTTCAAGCAGGTCTGCGGCCGCCTCATATCCTGCCCTCACAGATTGTTCTGCCTGCTCCCTTGTCATGGCAGGGCCATGGGTGAAATCCTTGGTTCCTCTGGCTATTTTTTTCTCAAGGAGCGGGTTTTCCCCTGAGGTATGTTTCGGGACGTTCGGGATGATTCCCATGTCCACCACCAGGACACGGGCATTGACCTGCCTGGCCAAGACGTTTATTCCAGCCCCGCCCCGGATGAAGGTCTTGACCATCTCGCCGGTCACTTCCTGGGGGTATGCGCTGACCCCCCGGGCTGCAATACCGTGGTCTGCGGCCATAACCAGGATGGCCTTTTCCTTGACCGAAGGCTTTAGGGTCCGCTGTATGCCGCATACCCGTTCTCCTATTAGGTGCAGCTCTCCAAGTGCGCGGTGCGGCATAACCAGCCGGGAGGTATGCTCGCGGGCCTGTTTGATCATCGTTTGATCTGCAGGCCCAATGGTTTTGATAATCTCTTTTAGGGTCATTGGTTCTGTTTCTCTCCTTTGGCCTATTTAATCAAAAGAATTCCTCGCAGCTCTGCTGCGGGGTAGTTCATTATGTCCTATCGTATTAACTTGAGAGTCCAAAGTTCTCAGAAACACGCCTTAAAGTCCCCCTTTAGGAAAGGGGGAATTAGCTGTTAATAATTTCAGGTGATTATGCGAACTTTAGACTGACCAGGTATTAATATAGCCTATTGAAAAAGCCAGCCTAACAAGCGTACAAATGATCCGATTCTAAAGCGGGTCACTGTTCGAGCCGGTTTAGAATCGGATTGCCTGTACGCGATAATGTTTTCAAAGAACTAAAATGTTACCTCTCTTCCACTTACAACTTCCCTTTGACCGGAACCGCAATCCCTGCAACCATCCACACAACGCTATTGACGCACGCTGCAACCTTTTGGTTTACGAATCCGGCCACATCCCGAAACCGCCTGGCTAATTCGTTTTCAGGCACAATCCCTGTTCCAACCTCATTTGATACTATGATGACCGAACACGGCGCCTCATCAATTGCTCGTATCAGTGCATCTGCACGAGCCAGAATTTTCTCCTGTGACTTATTCTCCATTAACATATTGCTCACCCAAAGGGTCAGACAGTCTATCAGGATTACATCAGCATGACTACTGTAAGAGACCACCGCTTCCGACAATGCCGTGGCGACCTCCACGGTTTGCCAGTCTGAGCCCCGGGCCTTCTGGTGTTCCTTGATGCGCTGTCGCATTTCCTCGTCCTTGGCGCAGCACGTAGCCATGAAGACCTTTTGTCTGAAACGGCCATCAGCAAACCCCAGAGCGAATTTGCTTTTACCGCTACGACAGCCACCTGTAACAAAGAGTGTCTGTTTCAAACCTTACCTCACGAAAAGCCTAAATTATACACGACAACATAAATAGTTGCGCATTGAATGCGTCGTTGTGCTCGTTCTTTTCGTAGGGGCAGGGTTTATCCCCGCCCGAGAAACCGGATCTATGCAGCCATGCGGGCGGGCATGAAGCCCGCCCCTACGTCTCCGATTCTCTCCTGTGCTCCGGCGTAACGATTAATGACGCCCTTAGTAATAGGTCACTGCAGAGCTCCAAAGATCGCAGTGAAAGAGCTGCAAAGCTTTT
>JAIWEZ010000021.1:0-15489 GCA_048631945.1 Gammaproteobacteria bacterium
AAGAATACAGTCACCAGCATCTGTCTCTACTGAAAGACCAATGTCATTAACTTAAGAACCGTTCCTTTAAGGTCCCCCTTTAAAAAAGGGGGATTTAGGGGGATTTCGAGAGGTTGAATAAATCCCCCCCGCCCCCCTTTAGCAAAGGGGGAGATTTTGAGCTTAAGTTAATGACATTGACTGAAAGACTATACCAATCAACTAATGGAGCTCTGCATGATGGATAAGATATCAAGAAACAATAATGTCACCTGGTTCAATGGTTACGTGTCTCGAGAAGATCGAGAAAAGCTTCACGGCCACAAGGGAGCGCTCGTCTGGTTCACGGGCCTTTCGGCTTCCGGCAAATCAACAATTGCTCACCTGGTTGAAAAAGAGCTGCACCGCCTGGGCTGTTCCACCTATGTGTTCGACGGCGACAATGTCCGGCACGGCCTTTGCTCAGATCTGACATTTCGCCGTGAAGATAGAGAAGAAAACATCCGCCGCATCGGTGAGATGGTCAAACTCTTTGTGGATGCCGGAATGATTGTCCTCACTGCATTCATCTCCCCCTATCGGAAGGATCGCCGGGAGGTCCGATCCTTGCTAAAGGATGGGCAGTTTCTGGAAATCTATGTGGAGTGTCCCTCGGAGGTCTGTGCCGAACGCGACCAGAAGGGCATCTACGCCAAGGCCAAAGCTGGAGTGATCAAAGAATTTACCGGGATTTCCGCTCCCTACGAAGCTCCTGAAAACCCGGCCCTAGTCATCCGCTCGTATGAGGAGGATGCCTACGAAGCGGCAAAACGAGTGATTAAATTGATAGAACAGCTTAACCTCATTAGTGCCCATCCATGAATAGTAAAAACTCAATAAATTTTTATCCTAAATTTAGTTCTTCAACGTTTGCGGTAGAAATTTTTGTGGGCCTTGTCTATGTATGGAATCTACCATTATTGGATGGACACCAGATAGTAGTTTCAGAAATTTAAGAATTGAGAAGTTAAAGGAGTCATCGTGACACAGTTAGAACAGGCCCGAAAAGGGATTATCACTGAGGCTATGGAAAGGGTCGCTCGGAAGGAAAATATCGATCCCGAGATCCTTCGATCCAGTATAGCGGAAGGAACAGTCGTTATACCAAGCAATATCAATCACAAGCATCTTGATCCCGTTGGAATTGGAAAGGGACTCACAATCAAGGTCAATGCCAATATCGGCACTTCTCGTGATCAAGCGGATGTGGCTGATGAACTTTCAAAACTTTCGGCAGCCATAGACTCTAAAGCCGACGCGGTCATGGATCTGAGCACCGGAGGTGACATCACAAAAATACGCCGGGCTATCTTACAAGATTTGAAACTTCCAATAGGCACTGTTCCAATCTATCAGGCAGTTGTGGAGACAGTTAGAGACCTTGGCGGGGTCATCCATCTAACACCCGATCTTCTCTTTGGGGCTGTAGAATTACAAGCAGAGGATGGGGTCGATTTTATGACGATCCACTGCGGTGTGACATTAGATGCGCTTGAAAGGTTGCGTTTTCAAGGTCGAAGCACCGATATTGTCAGCAGAGGAGGTGCATTTCTGGCCACCTGGATGCTTTCCAACCAAAAGGAAAATCCATTCTACGAGGATTATGACCGTCTCCTTTCCATTGCCAGAAAATATGATGTCACCCTCAGCCTCGGCGACGGGCTGCGGCCCGGATCGTTAGCAGATGCCACAGATCGGGCCCAGATCCATGAGCTTATGACCCTAGGTGAATTGACCCAGCGGGCCTGGGATGCCGGGGTTCAGGTGATGATCGAAGGGCCGGGTCACATACCCCTTCATGAAGTGGAAGCAAATGTGGTTCTCCAAAAACGGCTATGCCAGGGCGCTCCGTTTTATGTGTTGGGGCCATTGGTTACGGACATAGCAGCAGGATATGACCATATTGCCTGTGCCATCGGGGGTGCTGTTGCCGGTATGGCCGGAGCGGACTTCCTTTGCTATGTCACCCCTGCAGAACACTTGAAGCTTCCATCTCCTGAGGACGTAAAAGAGGGGGTCATTGCAAGCAGAATCGCAGCGCATGCAGCTGACATTGCAAGGGGGCGCACGGGAGCTATTGAGTGGGATAATGCAATGTCAAAGGCCAGGAAGGCTTTGGACTGGAAGAAACAAATAGCCTTGTCCATTGACCCTTCAAAGGCCAAGGCATATCGAGACAGCAGTAAACCGAGCTCAGATGACGTTTGCACCATGTGTGGAGAATTTTGCGCTATAAAGATTGTTCGAGATTATTTTAAGTCTTAACTCATCAATTTGAGAGTCTAAAGTTCTCGGAAATAAGTCTTAAAGTCCCCCTTTTTAAAAGGGGGATTTAGGGGGATTTCAGGAAGTTGCCCAAAAATCCCCCCTAACCCCCCTTTAGGAAAGGGGGGATGAGCTGTTAATAATTTCAGGTGGTTATGCGAACTTTAGACTGACCAGATATCAATTTTACGAATTTTCTTGGTTTTGCTACAGAAACTAGATAGAGCCAATATGAAGGACACACCCATTAGAGTCTATTTGTGCGGCGGGGGAACCGTAGGTGAAGCCGTTGCAGATCTCGCTTTATCCTAACCAAATTTGGTTGCATCAAAATAATATCTCACCCTGAATTCTATTCGGTAGTCATTTCGCTTTTCACCATATTCGGTGCCCCTTTGCCCGACAATAAAGCCTGCCTTCAATCGTAACTGGAGATTGGTTATACCAGTGTACAAAAGCTCCGGAGAAAGGGAATAGCTTTGGTCATCAATATTAAAGATCCATGTAACTGATGGGGTGAAATAAAGCATGCCAAAGGGTTCTTTCTGGCTGATGCGGGTGTAAAGGTAATCCCTCATGGGATTTCTCCCACCATAACCTTTTTCAGCAAGAGCGGATGCTTTGCTTAAAAGAGCATCATCGCCTGAAGCCTGAAAAAGATCATACCCCTTATTCACGAATTCAAAAAAATCCTTCATCTCCTCGGTGCCGTACCCTGTGCCATTTCGATAATACTCGAATATGAATGTAGTATCGTATCTTGTGAGGTATCTCATACCAAGGAGATAGCTTTTAGCATCGTATCTTCTTTGAAATGTCATTCCATTGCTGTCAATAAATTTCTGCTCAAAGTCATCAACAAAGGCGAATTCTCCATGTATAGCCCAATTTGAGCTAATATTTCGCGAAAAATCTATGCCAAATCTGGAAGCTTTGCTGTTACCTCTAAGAAACATAAAATCAATGTCAGTATCGTGGAAGAGAAAATATAGCTTGCCCGCGAAGTCCACACTGTTTATCTTTCCAAAATCGTCGTTAATGTTCTCATAAACCGGGATAATAACTGGCGTGAAGGATACTGTCTGCAAAGGCCCGCTAAAACTCTTTATGTAATCTGCTGATGCCACGATAAACCCTTCAAGGGGGAGGCCAGGGTCGTCAGGGTCTTTTGGTCTATCCACAAAGGCGACAGGGTTCCATGCATAACCCTTGCCCCATTTCAAAGTCTTTTTACCAAGATCAACGGTCAAGGGTGGCATGGGCTTCAGCGATACATACCCTTCAAACATCGTTATCTCACCTGACGACTCGACAGAGGATTCCTTGAGCTCGGCATTTGTCCGTAGAAAAAAGTCTAAAATTCCTTTCTGATAACTTGCATCTAATAAGAGCGCGAAATTATTTTCATATAAAGTCCTTCTTTTTGAACGATCATAAAAGCTAAGCTTGTAGAGAGCAGCATCTTTGTCCAGCCAGAAAAAATTTGGTCTGAATTCCAAATATCCTCCAAGACTGTAAGGCTTTCTCTCTATCTCTTTTTCTATCTGTGATAAGCCAAAGGCATAGTCTTCCTGGGCTAGAACAAAATGGGGGAAGAGAACAAAGATTGACAGAAGTATTGTAAGTGATTTCATTCAACCCCACTACCCACCTACCTCAATGACCCCAGATTAGGCATGAAAGTAAGTGTAAAGACCTCATCCTTGATTTCCTTGGCCCTAATTTTTGCAAAGATCATGACCGACTTATACCCCTTGTAAAGGGGACTCTCTGTCTCAACCACTGCAGGACGCACAATGCCGCCTCCAAAATCTTTAACCTCCTTGAAGTAAAGCGTCTTAAGCAGCATCCCGGACGAAGCATAACATTCTATTTTGGTAGGGAGGAGTCTTTTATCATCGACCCACATTTTTAACAGGTGGTAGGCAACCGCCCTTGTTCTAGCCTTCAAATGAAGAAGGCCGCCCTCGTCTGTTTTTTCCAGCCTTTCAACGCTATACTCGGCACTGTAATCTATCCTCAGAATATCCGAATTATTGAACACTCCACCAGTTACAGACTGTAGGCTAGTTATACGAATCGGTTTGCCTACATTCGGGATGTAGAGCCACATATTTTCACCCACACGTAAGGTTGATCGCCCTTTTTCACTGGCAGGAGATAAAAAGACAGATGCCACTTTATCCATACCCTTTTTCACTGAATACATGATGAACTCTTTTTTTGAGCCGTCAGGTTCTATGTTCATCAACTTGCGGTACATCTCAAAGCTCTCCGGATTCAGGTTTCGGTCCACTTTCTTAAGTAGGTCGTCGCCATCAATGGCAAAGGCCAAAGGCGCAATCGCCACAACAAACATGATGGTTCCCATAAAGAACGCCTTTTTCATGAATCACCTCTTTGATGGATTTTGTTTGATGAACTCTTGAACAGCTTTTTTTACGGTGCCGGTGGCCTCGTAGTAATTTATCCCTTGTTCATCCAGAGCAGCGGCGATCTTATGGCCAAAATCACCTGCAATCACCACACTAACATTTTGTTCTGCAAGGAAACTTGCCACTTTCGGCCCAGCGCCTCTGGAAACATCATGAAACGGATTGGCCATAACCTCCATTAGCTTTCCGTGTTCGTCAAAGATCAGGTAATAGGGCGTACGCGCTGCTTTTTCGCTTACCTGGGCATTTTCCGTTTTATCAATCGCCGCCACGGCGATTACTTGCCCTTGTTGAGCTTGAGCAAACACGGTACTACAAAGAAATAACGCAATTGCTATCATTAACCCTTTCATCTTTCCCCCCTTGGTTTTGTTCTATACGTGTCCCAGTGCATCAACCGGTTCCATCCTTGAAGCTTTGTATGCAGGTTGAAGTGTAGCAAAGACCGAAACCAATAGCACAGTGGCGGATAACCAGAGCAACTCGGTAGAGCTAACCGTGGGAGACAGCAACAGGTTTTCCATTCGGGCAAAAGAAAATCGAATCTGGTAGATATTGAGCAGATAAATGCCAGTCAGGCCGATGGCATTTCCGGCCACAGCGCTTATCAGCCCAAGTAAAAATCCTTCGGCTATGAACAGGCCCATAATTTTGCCTGGAGCGGTGCCGATAGCACTCATCGTTCCGATCTCTCTGATCCTCTCATAAACCGACATCATCATGACGTTCAAGATACTAATGAGGACAATGGCGATCATAATGACTTTCATGGAAAGGGTGACCAGGTCAATCATGTTTGCCACATTGACAAAAGGGGAGAGCTTTTCCCATGTGTGAATTTCATAGATTGGCTTCCCTTTGGAATCCTTTTGCTCACTCAGGGTAGACTGGAGGTTTGCATAAACGGCATCAAGATCGTTAAAGTTTTTTACACGTACGGCAACCTCTGTGACTTCCGGCTCTTCCATTCGAAGCAGGGCACGAGCGTCCTCTATATGCATATAACCTTCTTTACCCTGGGGTCCCAGCACATCCTCTATGATTCCTGCCACTGTAAAATTAAAGCCATTTACAGAACCCTCCTTATTGTGAGCCACTACCACCACTGTGTCCCCCTCCTTGATATTCATGCCTTTGGCCAATTTCTCAGGGATGATGACCTCGCCTGGCCCTACAAAACCTCCCTTCTTCTCGCTTAATACAATTCGGTCCCCAACAGCAGGGCATACCTTGACTTCTTTTTCTGGATCTACGGCATTGAGCCGGATATTCGTCGTCTCTATATAGTTGCTTAACATAGCACCTATCTTTATCCTTGGTGCATAGGCATTCACTGCAGGGTGATTCTTCAGAATATCTTCGATCTTCCCATAACTCTCCTGATTTAGATTCAAATTTAGGGGAAACGTATCAATGGCGGAAACATATCCTCTCCTGTGGATCTGGATCTGCCCGAGGTTGGAGTCGGTAATCTGGCCAATCATCATGGCCTTGAACGAACCGGAAAGACCTGAAAAAAGGATAACCATCAACACACCAACAGTAATCAACATGGAAGTAAGTAGCGTTCTCCTCTTGTAACGGGTTAAATTGCGAATGGCTATTTTGAAGATGTTAGTCATTTGTTTTCCTCCTGTCTGAACCCCGCTCCGTTCGAACAAGCATGCCATCTTCCAGATTGTGGAGCACCTCTGCCTCGTGCATGATTCTCGGGTCATGGGTAGAGAAGACGAAGGTGGTTCCAAATTCATCCCGCATACTGCGCATGAGTCGAATAACGTTCAGGGCCGTATTTTGGTCAAGATTCGCCGTGGGCTCATCTGCTAAAACCAACTTAGGCCGGGCCACCAGCGCTCTGGCCACGGCGACTCGCTGTTTCTGACCACCAGAAAGGTGGTCAGGACGTTTGTCCTTCTGTTCCAGCATCCCGACTGCTTCAAGGACCTTCAACACCATGTCTTCTCGTCTTGATTTTGGCTCATTCTTGACCATTACCAGGGGATATTCGACGTTCTCATAGGCGGTTAACACAGAAATGAGGTTGAATGCCTGGAAAATAAATCCCAACACTTCCCCCCGAAAGGCCGCTCTCTCCTTGCGGTCAAGGGCGTTCACATGCTTCCCGGCAACAACAAGATTTCCCCCGGTTGGCTTGTCCAGGCAGCCGATAAGGTTTAGCAACGTGGTCTTGCCGCTGCCGGAGGGACCAACAAAGGAAACAAAAGAGGCTGGTTCAATTTCAAAACTTAACCCCTTTAGTGCCTGGACTTCAACCTCTCCGCTCACGTACGTCTTGGATACATCCTCAGCCCTTACCAAGGTCATAGATTTCTCCTCTTTCCTTATTGTCCGCCTTCTGAGCTGCCAGCCTTGGGCAAAACCACAGTAAAAACTGATCCCTTGCCCGGCTTGCTATCCACGCGGACTTGCCCTCCATGGGCTTCGATAATGGTCTTTACTCCGGCCAGCCCCAGACCGAACCCCCTTTTCCCCTCTGTGCCTGCCCCTCGATGAAAGGCATCGAAAATATAAGGCAATTCATCATGAGGTATACCTATACCTTCATCTTCCACCCTCACGATGACCTCTGTGGCTGTCTCTTCGGTCGTCACAGTGATCGTGCCTTTTTCCTTTGAGAACTTCAAGGCATTGTCCACAAGATTGGTAAACACCCTGCGTAACTTTTGGGCATCAGCCTCGATTATGGGAAGCGCCTCTTCATTTTCGAGCTTGAGCCTGATTCCGCATTCTGAGGCCCCGATCTGATAAGAATCCAAGATCTCCATTAGCTCTTTATCCAGTAAGGTGGCAGTAAAATTCAATTTCAATTTTCCTGTTTGCAGTCGAGAAAACTCCAAGAAATCATCGATCAGCAATTCAAGCTTGCCCGATTCATTTTTGATAATCCCAAGATATTTCTCTTGCTTTGCTTCATCAATGCCCCTTAACTTTTTTAAAAGTCGCAGTGCAAATCCCCCGATAATTGTGAGGGAGGATTTCATGTCATGGGCGATCATGGAGATGAGATTGTCCTTCTCCCGCTCTAAAGCTTTTAGGCGGGAGATGTCTTGAAAGGACTCTACGGCCCCGATGAGGTGCCCATCATCGTCAAATAACCCGGCAGTATTCATCCTGACCGGAATCGTTTCACCCCATTTATTGTGAATGGTTGTTTCGACGAGAGACACGGGTTTATTACCTTTCACGGCGGTCCTTAAGGGACAATGGGCCTGACACATCCCCCCCTGGAGGATATCGCCACAATAACTACTCATAGCCTCCGCCTTTGTATATCCGGTCACCTTCTCAGCCCAGGGATTAAAACCGGTAATCTTGAAATCCGCGTTGACCGTAAGAACCGCAGTCGGAAGGCTATCAATGACAAATCGGTAGAAAGTCAGGTCATGAATATCTTCCTTATTTCCTCTGGCCGCATCTGATTCTTTTACAACACTGCCCATAAACAACACTCCCCTTATATTTGATTCAAAATTCGTCTTTCGATCATTTCAACAATGTGGCCCTGCACAATAGAAGCAATAATCATACAGAAAAATATCTAATAATCTGTCAAAGATTGCTTTTGGGTATTACAGATGTTTGTACACTTTTAATCGAAAGAATTCCTCGCAGCTCTGCTGCGGGGTAAAGATAAGGAAAGGGTTGGCTTGGAAGGGGAAACTACGTGTCCCCTTCCATTATAAAATTAGTTTTTTCCTTATTGATACCTCGCAGCTCTGCTGCGGGGTAGTTCATTGTCCCGGAATTTTACAACCTATTAAAGTTATAGATATTTAGCCGACTTCACCTTGCCGACTTCGCCAAAGTAGCCGCAGGCTACGACGGCTGAATTGGCGCTATTGCGAGTTTGATCAATCATTGTTCTTCAACAAGCCGTTGAGACCAGCGAACGGCTTGTGGGTAGAAGAAGGTGGCTCTTGCTCGCCGTCTGGCGTCGTCTCGTCATACCATTCCGCATCCAGATACCTCGAGTGCTCATTGTCGTGACAGTAGAGACACAGCAGTTCCCAGTTGCTGCCGTCAGGCGGATTGTTATCGTGGTTGTGATCCTTGTGATGGACCGTGAGTTCACGAAGTCTCTTGCCTTCGAATTCGCGCCCGCAGCGCGCACAGATCCACGGATAAATCTTGAGAGCTCGCTCCCTATAGGTCTTCTCCCGAGCCTCTCGGTCGCGCCGAGCCTCGGCGACGATCCGGTTAAGCTTGTCCTTATCTGGTCTTGTGTTTCTCGATGACATGCATTCACTCCCGATTCTATCAGCTTAGAAAAAGCCTAACTTCGATGTAGAAGGTAAAGGGGGCAAACCTCCGACCCTTACCATATCCGACATGGCTATGCGAAGCAAGGCCCATACCGATGAATCTTCAGGAGATTGTGGACGATACAATTGAGCTGCCATCAATGTTCACCCTTAACGTCGGTTACCGTTTGGGGCTCTAAGGTAACCGTGATGGACCTTTTTCCCGATATCCAAGGCCACCACGAGCGTTTTTTTGTTGATAGTTCTGATTTTTTGAGTTTTACTTTTCATGGCTATGCTCCTCTTTTGATTTCTGTTAACCAACTTGCCATTGGACAAAATCAAAATGAGTATGCCTTTTCTATTTATCCGCAAGGCTTTCTACAATATAGCAAGCTCCGTGGTGAGTAAAATAGCACATAAAATACGTCAGCGTAATTATGAATTAGAGCACTTAAACTGTTGGAGGATTTCAAGAATGGAGAAAATACCTATCGAAGAAAAGTACGAGCTGGAACTAAAGCCCATCACAATAGGTGGGAAAACGCTTGATCTGTACGGGATAGCAAACTGGGACGTTTTTGTTGACCATCTTGAACGCAAGGGAGAGGAGTATGTCAAGAATTTCCCTTTCTGGGTTAAGATCTGGGAAGCGTCAATTGTATTGACAGATCATTTGGTTCGGATCGGCCATGATAAGACAAAGGAAATTCTAGAAATCGGTGCAGGGATGGGGATCACGGGCCTCTTCCTCGGAGCCTTCGGGCACAAAGTGACAATCACCGACTATGAAGATGATGCCCTTGAGCTGCTGCGAATGAACGTGGAACACAATGGATTAGATAATGTATCCGTAAAGAAACTGGATTGGAACAACCCCCATGCTACAGGCAAATATGATCTCATCTGCGGCTCGGAGTTGATTTACAACGAGACATTTATTGGACCGGTCATCAATTTGTTTAAGGAATATCTTCGACCCAAAGGCATGGTTTTCCTGGCCCATGACGTACGGCGCAAATGTCTATTACAGTTCATCGGAATGGTTCCCGGTCGGTTTGAGATGGAAAATGTAGTAAAAACGATGAAGGGAAAGAAAGAGCTTCATAAGGTAGTGATCCACATGCTCCACCTGAAGTGATAGGCAAGGGATCAACTGTAACAAATACAAGATCCTGTGTTTGATTCCCGTGGCTCGCGGAACGAATATTGTTATCCTGGTAACTGTTCACGGGGTGGCATGCTTCTTTCCACACCGGGACAATTGGGGCTCCTCCCCTCTGGCTCCCACCCCCCTTGCCCTTTGCTCCCTAATGGAAGGCAGACCTTTGACCATCTATATCTTGCTGTCGGAAAAACGAGGAATGCATAACTTGACTTCGGTGCCAGCGCCTGCTTTCGAGGAGACCTTGACCTGGCCCCCATGGTCTCTGACAATCCGATTCACCGTGGTTAGGCCCAACCCAGACCCTTGAGGCTTTGCCGTAAAGAAAGGATCGAAAATCCGGGGCAAATCTTTAGGATCAATGCCTGCACCGTCGTCCTTAATGGAGATAACCAAGCAGTTGCCCTCCCAGCAGGTTGAAATGGAGATGGTTCCTCCATCCGGCATGGCATCCGCAGAGTTGCACAACAGCTTGATCAGCGCATTTGCCATTTGCTTCTTATCCACGCAAATAGTCGGATCTTCCGAGGGTGTTTGCAGCCTGATTTTTGCGTTCACCACTTTATGTTCTTGCTCCCAGATATTGAGGACGCTCTGTAATAATGTCGAGAGTTTCACCGGCTGGATAACGGGCTCCGGCATCGAGGTATATCGCTCGATGTCTTCCACCATCTTTTCCAGGCGAACTGTTTCTTTAAGGATAATATCTGCGTAAGCGACGGCGGGGTCATCATCATGAAGCCTCTTCTTGAGACGACGGGCAAAACCGCCGATGCTCATGACAGGATTGCGTACCTCGTGCGCAACCCCCTGGGAGAATTGTGCCAGTGCAGCCAGGCGCTCCGAGCGCAACAATTGCTCCTGCGTTCTCTGCAACTCAGCTTGGGTAAGCGAGAACTTTTCCTGCAGCCGTTCGTATAACTTGGCGTTTACCATGGCAATGCCGATCTGATTCACGACGATGGTTAACACTTCGAGAGCCTCGTGATTGAAAGGTTTGCTCCCCCGTTTGTTCAGTACCTCTAGTACGCCAATCAGGCGCCCTTTGTTCTTGATTGGCAGCGCAATGATGGACTTCGTCTTAAAGCCTGTTATAGAATCGACTTTGGGGCTGAAACGCTTATCTTTTTGCGCATCAGTCACGATCGCGGGTTCGACGGTGCTGGCCACCCATCCGACAACACCTTCTCCCATCTTCAGGCGAACCTCCTTGGCCTTGTGAGCACCTTCGCCTCGGACCATCCGGAAAAACAACTCATTTGTTGCATCATCCACTTCAAAAATTGAACTCGCTTCCGCATCCATCAACTCCTCCACAAAGCCCATCGCACTGCTCAGCACCTCCGCTATATCCAGCGAGGAATTGACGGTGGATGATAACTGTACAAGGGTTTCAATTTCTCTTGCAGCTTGCTTGTGTGACATGCGCTGTCTCCCGTAGGCTGCCGCTGCTCAACGGCAGGGAACAATTGCGGGTCGCTGGTGAAAGGTTTAAAACTGGTTGATGCAATTCTCAAGGAATTCCTTTAAGAAGTTATACATCACTATTGGCCAAATATGTCAATCTTTCACTATCGTTCCCTCTGGCCGACCCCTCTGGCCGACATTGTCTTGTCGCCGCACCTATCGTTTGGTGGACCATCGAGGGGTTTCAACCCTACTTTTCAGGATCTTCTGGTAGGCCTCAGTGAGTTGAATAAATTTTTCGTGTGATCCCCCCTTGTCCGGATGGAGTTTGTGGGCCATACGACGATAACCGCGTGGGGTCAAGTCTCCGGTTGACTCTTATTAATCTATGACAAAGGTCAAACGGAGACTTGGCCCCCCCCAATGATATAAAGTGCCGCGGGCGTAAGCCCGTGGATATCTGCTTAGGTATGGTTCTTGCACTGCGTTCTCATTAGATTCAAGGAGTCAATTTGATATTCCCTCGATTGAGATAGCCTATTGGAGGGATCGCATGAGACGGCTTCTTCCCCGCATATTAGGCCGATCAGGTGAAAATGGGATGTTACATATCGAACACTTCAGAATAAGATCTTCTTTGCAGATACCTCTCTCGTTGATGCTAGCCTTAGCAATACTGATGTTTTGTACTCCGAATGTCTTTTGCAGCGGAGAGAGATATTACTACTACCTCCACATCAGTTCATTCCGCTTGAAGGAAAGTGCCGTCAGGGATGTCGCAAGGATACGAAATCAGGGCTACGATGCGATTGCCAAGCGTGAACGAGTTCCCGGTAAAGGATATTGGTATCGTGTCTACATCGGCCCCTTTTCCTCGCTGCATGAAGCCAAGTTGAAGAGGGAGGAACTGAGAAGACAGAAGTTCGTTGAATATGTGGCTATCAACAAGAATGAGTCGTTGATCGCGGACGATTTAGAGGAAAAGAAGGCGCCTGTCAGCCTACCCCCGGAGGCGGGACCTGTCGTCCCGGCAAAACCTGCCGAGGTTCCAGCAGCTCCTGAAAAACCTCCGGCACCAAAGAAGGTTCCAGTACCAATTCCATCTATGGAAGAGCGCGAGCAGGTGAAACGGCCATTACCCGCGGCACCAACAAAGCCACCTGCGAGGATCAGTGCAAAACCTCCTCGAAAAATGCGAGAGTTCGCGCCGAAGGGAAGCGGTAGAAACATGGGCCTGGGCAACTTTTCCCTTGGCCTACGACATACCTACCGGAAGGTCCAACCTGAGGTTACCAAACGCAAATGCATCACTTCTGACGGTACCACAACCACTATTGAAGACATCTCGGTTACAGGCCCGGAAAAGGACGATTTCACCACCAGAGCACATATGGATTCCCTCTACATCAGATACGGCCTCGCCGACTATCTTGAGGTTTTTGCAGAGATTGGCGGGGCATATCGGGAATTCTCCGACCTCGGTTTCGTCTACGGCGGAGGGCTACGGCTAAACCTTTTTGAGGTGAAAGGAGGTTGGCTCAGGGGATTTTACGGTGGCCTTCAGGGCGAATACTTGGGCGGAACGGTAGAATACGAGTACAGCTCATTCCAAGGTAACAAATGGGAAAAAGAGGCTGAATGGCAGGAATTTGTTGGCAAAGTAGAGCTGGGTTTGACACGCTCTCGGGTTTCTACCTATATCGGGGGAGCCTATTTTCATTATCGTGAAGACACCGAACGTCAGCAACTGGAGAACCTCCCTCCATCTTTCACTTCAGTCGTACTAAAAGATGAGCTAGAAGAGGAGGGCCTTTACGCCTTTGGCGGCATCGACGTCAATCTGACCTCTACTGTTTTAGTAAATGTTGAGGGCCAAGTAGGCAGCCTGAAAGGTATTGTCGGGAGACTCGAATATCATTTCTAGCGCTCAATGACTACTCGAGAACCATATTGACCGCCTTATGCAAGGTCACGTTCAGGTGCCGGATCTTTCCTTTTGACAATCCACCATTTTCGGACACAGCGCAAGCGCAATTTGTCAAATCAAAAAATCTGACCCCACGCCCCAGTTTAGCAGCGGGAAACGTACATTAAATTATAAGTTTACATCGGCAACCGCATGATTTCCGCAGGGGAAAAGCGCTGGTAAAGTTACAATTCCATTCATTTTTTGATGTTTAGATCTTATAATCTAATGTAAGTCCCCTATATTCACCTAGTCCGTGGTGACCGTAACCGTAATCCGAGTCTCATCGTCCATGGGTGCTATCGTGATATTGGCGGCACGGCTATCTTTCTCATACGCGAGCATTGATTGAGCACCTATGTTCATGGAGGCTTCTTCAGACCATCCTTTGGCCTTCATCTCCCGTTTGTAGGTTTCTGTGACCTTTGACACGTCGTTTCTGGTCGCCAGAGAGACGTAATAACCTTCGTGTATCTTCATAGACGCGATGGCCTTTGAAGGGCGGTAGATGAGAACGTCCGCGGGGAAGTCTTTGGGGATCTCGATTGATTCACCCGTAGAAACGGTATACTTGCCTCCCTCTGTCTCTCCAGTGACTTTCATCCCTTTCTTCGAAAGGTCAACTTCAGCGTCTCCCCCGGTTGCCTCCTCAATCTTTTTTTCCATTGCTTTTTCCTCGGCCGTCTCTCCGCATCCGGCTGCAAGGAGAATCAAACAGAATACACAGAAATAGAATCTTGCCATTGCACCCTCCTTTCATACAGGGTTAATTGGTACATAATGCTCCGCATAAGCTGCGAGCGGGGACCAAAGCTGTCGCCCGTCAGCCTTCATCCACTTGAGTTAGGTGAGAACTGTCCTATGTCAACATCGGCAAGGGGGAGATGTTCTCCGCGAAGACCACCATAACCGACCCGAATCTGCTCACGTACTGGGACTACTTCAATCTGACCCTCTTCACCCATAACGGCACAATCATGGACAGCGATATCAATCAAGGTTCCACTGGCGCCCCGATCTCAACATGCACGGTCTTCATGGGGAGCGCACCCCATACTGGTACCTATTACCTGCGCTTCTCGGGGTTCTATAGTTACTCTGGAAGCGGGACGACGGACTATACCAATGGCAACCTGGTCAACATATGCACCTTCTCCATCGATGTCCGCCTCCCCAACCGTCAAGTATGGGTCGTGGATCCACCTGTGGAAATCAGGATGAATGAGGACGACGAGTATACCATCGACCTGACAAAGGTGTTCTGGGACCCTGAGGGTGACCTGTTGACCTTTGGCACCGAAGGAGCGCAGGTGAACTTCACCCTGTCCATCGTCCAGTCAACGGGGGAGCTCACGGTCCGACCGAACAGCAACTGGTACGGCACAGAGTCTGTCACCATCTGGGCCCACGACGGCAGACCCGACATGAAGAACCACAGCATGATAACATTCATAGTGAGGTCTGTGCCCGACGCCCCCTACGTCATCCCGGGCGCCCCTGTCAATGGAAGCATCTGCGAGGACGAGGTGGACCCCTCAGCGCTGAACATGTACAGGGTGTTCAACGACGTGGATATCGAGGACAAGTTCCTGGAGTTCGGTTCCGAGCCCAACCAGTACATCACAATCTCGATCAACGACACTTCAGGCCGGGTGACCATGTATGCCGTTGCGAACTACATAGGCAATCAGACGATAATGTTCCACGCCAAGGACAGTACCGAGATCCTAGTGGACCATACCATTACCATATTCGTGCTCAACGTCCGAGACGCGCCTGTAAGCAATGGGACGATGTTCGCGGAATGTGCCGAACGGGTCGGAGAACTCGAAAAGCGACAGGATCTGCGCGGCCTCTTGCTGCGAAGCGGTAAGCCGGGGCAGTTCGTCGCCGGCGCCGATCTGGCGAATACGCCGGTACCGGGCTGTTCACAGCGTCAGGACTCGAAACAGTTATCTGACAGTCGTAAAA
>JAIWEZ010000022.1:0-15484 GCA_048631945.1 Gammaproteobacteria bacterium
CCGAAGCAATAGCGGAACTCGCCGAAGCAATAACCCGCCTTCGCCGAGGCTATGGCGGGTCACCACGCCATTTCAGCCGTCGTAGCCATGTGGCTACTATGGCGAAGTCGGCTCATCCCCGTGCTTCCGCACGGGGCATTCTGGCGAAGGTGAGTAAAAAAATGGTTGACAGAAAACCATATGGTGGATATAAAGGATAATTTTTGCGCCCACACTCAAAATGCTACACCCGTAAATCCAAAAATTGGGCACAAGTAGTTTTTTAAACACAATAAACACAATCATGAGGTATAGCTTATGCCCACCATCAATCAGTTAATAAGAAAGGGCCGAGAGCGGGTTAAGAAAAAGAGCAACACTCCGGCCCTTAAACAGTGCCCTCAAAAAAGAGGTGTGTGTACGCGAGTATATACGGCAACGCCCAAGAAACCGAATTCAGCTTTAAGAAAGGTGGCCAGAGTTCGTTTGACCAACGGTATGGAGGTGACTACCTATATTCCCGGCGTGGGGCACAACCTGCAGGAGCATTCTGTTGTACTCGTTCGGGGGGGGCGAGTAAAAGATTTGCCTGGGGTCCGCTATCATATAGTCAGAGGCACGCTTGATTCTGTGGGTGTTCAGGACCGGAAACAAGGTCGATCTAGATATGGCGCCAAAAGGCCAAAGTGAAACGAATGCGGATTGCGGAATCATTAATCCAAATAACCAATAACTAATAACGATTTTCGAATAACGAATAACAACACTCCGGGAGCTATACATGCCAAGAAAACGAGAGGTCCCTAAACGGCCTATTTTGCCTGACCCGAAGTATAAGAGCAAGTTGGTATCGAAGTTTATCAACTGCCTGATGAAGGGTGGCAAGAAGAGTGTGGCAGAATCAATATTGTACGATGCCTTTGGCATTATAGAAACGAGAGCTAAGGAGGCGCCTCTGCAGGTTTTTGAAAAGGCTATGGGAAATGTCAAACCCCGCATTGAGGTCAAGTCGCGCCGGGTGGGCGGCTCGACTTATCAGGTGCCGGTCGAGGTTCGAGCAAACCGTCAGACCGCACTGGGAATAAGATGGCTGATTTCCTTTGCACGAAAGCGTTCAGAAAAAAATATGTCGGAAAGGCTGGCTACTGAGTTGATAGATGCAGCCAATCAGCGGGGTGCCACCATTAAGAAAAGGGAAGACACACACAGAATGGCAGAGGCCAATAAGGCATTTGCTCACTACAGGTGGTAACATTGAGTTCGAGGATATAGAGGTCTTAAAAGGATTGGCTATGAGTATCCTAGTAACCGCAGGGAGGGACGCGAGATGGCGAAGAAGAAATTTGAGCGAGTGAAGCCGCATGTGAATGTAGGCACGATAGGTCATATTGATCATGGGAAGACGACGTTAACGTCGGCGATCACGAAGCATTTATCGAAGAAGGGGATGTCGGATTACATACCGTTTGATGAGATAGACAAGGCACCCGAGGAGAAGGAGCGTGGGATCACTATTGCGACCGCCCATGTAGAGTATGAGACTACGATTCGTCATTATGCTCATGTGGACTGTCCTGGACATGCGGACTATATCAAGAACATGATCACTGGTGCGGCGCAGATGGATGGGGCGGTATTAGTGGTAGGAGCTGATGATGGTCCTATGCCTCAGACGCGGGAGCACATTTTGTTGGCGCGTCAGGTGGGAGTGCCATCGATTGTGGTATTTTTGAACAAGGTAGACATGATGGATGATGAGGAGTTGATAGAGTTAGTGGATTTGGAGCTTCGGGAGCTTTTGACCAAGTATGGTTTTCCTGGAGACGACACGCCTATCATTCGTGGCAGTGCGCTCAAGGCGTTGGAGAGTGATGATGCTGACAGTGAAGAAGTGAAGCCGATTTTTGAGCTTTTGGATGCGATTGACAAGTTTGTACCGGAGCCTGTGCGTGATATAGCGAAGCCGTTTTTGATGCCGATAGAGGATGTATTCAGCATATCTGGTCGTGGGACGGTGGTCACGGGTCGAGTTGATCGTGGAGTGATTAAAGTAGGGGAAGATGTAGAGATTGTGGGTATTCGGCCGACGCAGAAGACGGTGTGCACGGGAGTTGAGATGTTCCGCAAGATTTTGGATGAGGGACAA
Organism: Gammaproteobacteria bacterium; assembly: GCA_048631945.1. Taxonomy (GTDB): domain Bacteria; phylum Desulfobacterota; class Desulfobacteria; order Desulfobacterales. The sequence continues at coordinate 2,126 of JAIWEZ010000022.1, forward strand.
GCTGGTGACAATATTGGGGTATTGTTGCGAGGTACCAAGCGGGATGATGTGGAGCGTGGCCAGGTAGTTTCGGCCCCTGGCGCTATTACGCCGCACACGAAGTTTCGTGCGGAGGTGTATATATTGGCCAAGGAGGAGGGTGGTCGTCACACGCCGTTTTTCAACGGATACCGGCCGCAGTTTTACTTTAGGACGACGGATGTCACTGGAGTGGTGACGCTTCCGGAGGGCACCGAGATGGTGATGCCTGGGGATAATGTAACGGTACAGGCCGAATTGATTACCCCCATAGCCATGGAAAAAGAGCTCAGGTTTGCCATCCGTGAAGGTGGTCGCACGGTAGGAGCCGGCGTCATCAGCGAGATCCTGGAATAGGGAGGCGAGTTGTGAGAATCATTGTCACATTGGCCTGTAGCGAGTGTAAACGCCGGAATTATACAACTACCAAGAACAAGCGGGCAACCCCGGGCAAGCTTGCGTTCAAGAAATACTGTAGATTCTGTCGGACGCATACTTTGCACAAGGAGACGAAATAGCTCAAAGCTGAAAGCTCAAAGCTGAAAGGGTAGGAAGATTTTTTCCAAGTAAATAGCGTCTACGATTAAAGGATTGATAGACTTAATTTCCTTTGCTTGATGTTTGTTTTACCTTTGAGTTTTAAGCTTTCAGCTTTGAGCTACAATGCGGGCCAGTAGCTCTAACGGTTAGAGCACCGGACTCCAAATCCGGGTGATGGGGGTTCGAATCCCTCCTGGCCTGCCAAAAGTCAGTTAAGAGTGAACTAAAGTGCCTAAAGTAACAGGAATGAAAACAGCGGATCAACTTTAGCTCACCATAGGCATTTATATACGGAAACCATGGCACGTATAAGGCGAAAAAAACCGGCATCAACAAAGAAGAAGAAACAAAAAGGCGCAACAAGGCCGGATAACCGGCAACAGGCCATGAGGCAAGAAGGGGCCGCAGTGCCAACCGTTCAGCAGCGGCCTGCCCAAAGCCAGGAGACCTTATCTAAGAGTGAATCGCCAAGGGCGATTAGACCCACGGGGCGTACTTTTCAACCGGCCTTTTTGGTAAAGACTACACAGTTTCTCCGTGAGGTTAAAATAGAACTCAAGAAGGTAACCTGGCCCTCTAGAAAAGAGACCATGGCATCAACGGCGGTGGTAATCATTATCGTGGTCATTATTTCTTCGTTCCTTGGTCTAGTTGACATGGGTCTGTCCAGCCTTATTCGTTTCGTGCTTAGGTAATGGGGTCTAAGGAGAAGACCGTGGCTTTAAAGTGGTACGTGGTTCATACTTACTCAGGGTATGAAAACAAGGTTAAGGCTGCCTTAGAAGAGCGGATAAGCTCGTCGGGGCTCTTTGAGAAGTTTGGCAAGGTCTTGGTCCCCACTGAAGAGGTAGTCGAATTGGTGCGGGGGAAGAGAAAGACCTCATCGAGAAAATTTTATCCCGGTTATATCTTGGTCCAAATGGAGTTGACCGATGAGGCTTGGCATCTGGTGCAGGAGACTGCAAAGGTCACAGGGTTCCTGGGTGGCAGGGATTCGCCTGCCTCTCTCACCGATGAGGAAGCCGAGAAGATCATGGGCCAAGTGGAAGCCGGAAAGCTCAAACCGCAACCAAAGTTCTTGTTTGAACCAGGTGATGAGGTTCGAGTGATCGATGGTCCTTTTACAAACTTTACGGGCACCGTGGAAGATGTAAAACCGGATAAAGGTAAAATTCGGGTCTTGGTAAGCATTTTTGGACGGCCCACACCCGTGGAACTAGAATTTGTTCAGGTAACCAAGGGGTAACGCTATCAAAGAAATTCGAAATCTGACACGAAGTGTAATGTTTGGGCGCAAGCTTCACTTCGTGTCAAGCCGTCAGGCGCAACCTTTAAATTGTTCCGCAATGTAACAATTCGAAAACAGGAGTAAATAGTATGGCCAAGAAAGTTATAGGCTCGATTAAACTGCAGGTTCCAGCAGGGCAAGCCAATCCTTCCCCGCCTATCGGGCCAGCCCTAGGCCAGCAAGGCGTAAATATCATGGAGTTTTGCAAGGCCTTTAATGCCAAAACGGCTGGCCAGGAAGGGATGATAATACCTGTGGTCATCACAATTTATCAGGACCGCTCTTTCTCCTTTGTCACCAAGACTCCCCCCGCCTCGATCCTGCTTAAAAAAGCAGCTAAGATTGCCAAGGGCTCTGGTGACTCCAAGCGTGTGAAGGTTGGAAATGTCACACGAGCCCAAATTGAGGAGATTGCCAAGATGAAGATGGTCGATCTGAATGCCTATGACATGGAAAGTGCCTGCAAAATAATTGAAGGGACTGCCCGAAACATGGGTATTGAAGTCGTTTAATCGAATTCTGGATACTGGTTGCTGGATACTGGGCACTGGATTCTTGGTTCTTGATTTTTTATCCAGCATCCAGCAACGAGCATCCAGTATCAGGAAGTAGGAGGAGCCCGAGAGCATGGGAAAAAGAGGAAAAAAATACGTGACAGCCAGACAAAAGTCAGATCCTAATAAAGGATACGATTTTCCAGAGGCCCTGAGTTTGGTCCTGGACATGTCTTATGCAAAGCTTGATGAAAGCGTTGATGTTGCGGTACGACTGGGAGTCGATCCGCGGCATGCAGATCAGATGGTCCGAGGCACAGTGGTACTGCCAAACGGGACAGGCAAAGATGTCAAAGTCCTGGTGTTCGCAAAGGGGGAAAAGGAGAAAGAAGCTGAAGAGGCAGGGGCTGATTTTGTCGGAAATGATGACCTTATCGAAAAGATCAAGGGTGGATGGTTCGGGTTTGACAAAGCTGTTGCAACGCCGGACATGATGGGTACCGTTGGACGTATCGGAAAGATCCTGGGTCCCAGGGGGCTGATGCCGAACGCAAAAATTGGAACTGTTACCTTTGATTTGGCCCGCACAGTCGGGGAGTTGAAAGCGGGCAAGATCGATTTCAGGGTGGAGCGTGCGGGCATTGTCCATGTGCCTCTGGGGAGAGTTTCATTTGGTGTGGATAGACTTCTGGAAAACTTTGCTTCTTTTTTCGAGGCCATCATCCGTCTCAAGCCGGCAAGCAGTAAGGGGACATATCTGAAGAGCATAGCCATTTCAACAACCATGGGTCCTGGGATAAAGATTGATCCTGTATATGTAAAGAGTATTCTGAGGTAAGGGGTATTCGAATGCGGAATGCGGAATGCGGAGTGCGGAATTTTGTCATTGGAAATTGTTCCCATTTTAGATTACCGATTGGGCCTACGGAATCCTTTTCGCAGAAATGCGGAGTCACAGTGTCAGGCGTTTTCATTCCGCATTCCGCATTCCGCATTCCGAAATGCGAAAGGAGGTAGCAGACTTTTGAAGCAATCCGAAAAAGAAAAAGTTGTTGAAGCCCTACATGAGAAATTTTCAAGGGCAAAGGCCGTCGTACTTACGGACTTCAGAGGCCTGAATATGTCCGCCATGGACGAGTTGCGGGGTCAACTCAGAGAAGGTTCGGTTGAATACCGAGTGGTCAAGAATACCCTTATGACAAGGGCATCAGATGGAACCGACATGGCGCTGTTGAAGGAACATTTCTTTGGGCCGTGTGCTGTGGCATTGAGCTATGAAGACCCGGTTGCTCCGGCTAGGATTCTAATGAAGTTTAGCGAAGATAATTCCACTTTGGAAATTAAAGCCGGGGTAGTAGACGGTCAGGTCATTGATCTTGCCGGTATTGAAAGGCTCTCGAAGCTTCCATCCCATGAAGTCTTATTGACACAACTGCTCTCTCTGATGAACGCGCCTGTAACCGGTTTGGTGACGGTTTTAAATGGCGTGCTGAGGAATTTTATGGGTATCCTAGAGGCAATCAAGCAACAAAAAGAAGGGGCGTCAGACGGATAATTGAATGGTATGGGAATTTCTTTTCGCCTCTGGCGGAATGGAGTGTTGGAGTAATGGAGTACTGGAATAGTGGGTGTTAGAAGCGGTCCGCTACTCCTGTTGGGGCGAAGCCCCTTAAGTTCATAAATGAGGAGGACACACAGAATGGCTAATGTTACCAAAGAAGATCTCATTGAATTCATTTCCAGTATGTCTGTACTGGAGCTTTCCGAATTGGTGAAGGAATTGGAAGAAAAATTTGGGGTGTCGGCAGCAGCTCCGGTTGCCGTGGCTGCTATGCCTGGTGGGCAGGCATCCCAGGCCGTGGCTGAGGAGCAAACCGAGTTTGATGTCATCTTAAGTCAAATAGGGGATAAGAAGATTCAGGTCATCAAGGCGATCAGGGCAATAACCGGCCTTGGTTTAAAAGAGGCCAAGGCTTTGGTGGATGAGGCTCCTAAGGCAGTTCAGGAAGGGGTTTCTAAAGAGGATGCCGAAAATATCAAGAAACAGCTCGAAGAGGCTGGCGCAACCGTTGAGGTCAAATAATAGTCTGACCGCGAATCGTGAATCTGTTGTGCAGTTCGTTACGTTACCCGTCAAACGTAGGACGTAACGAGTTGCAAATAACAAATAACGATTTCAGAATAACGAACAAAAAACAGGGAGACCTTATGCCCAACAGACTCTTGTCAGCTAAACCGATAAGAAGAAACTTCGGAAAGATTCCAAAGATTGCCGAATTTCCTGATTTGGTTGAGATGCAAAAAGAATCCTATGCCCGATTTTTGCAAAGGGATGTTCCGCCGGAAAAGAGAGAAGACAAAGGCCTTCAGGGTGCCTTTAAAAGTGTCTTTCCTATAAAGGATTTTACGGGCACTGCCTCTTTAGGGTTTGTTTCTTATAGCTTTGGAGAGGTCAAGTATGATGAGTACGAATGTATCGACAAAGGGATGACCTATGAGATTCCGATGCGTATCACGGTTCGGCTTGTGGTTTATGAGACGGACAGAGAGACCGAAGTCCAGAATATTCGGGACATTAAGGAACAGGAGATCTATTTTGGTACCATTCCGCTCATGACTAAGGGGGGTACATTTATTATCAACGGGACTGAGCGGGTTGTCGTAAGTCAGCTCCACAGGTCACCGGGGGTCTTCTTTGATCATGACAAGGGCAAGACGCATTCGAGTGGCAAAGTCCTTTATACGGCCAGGGTTATCCCAGTACGGGGCTCTTGGATCGATTTGGAAATTGACCCCAAGGATGTGGTTTATGTTAGGATCGACCGCCGCCGCAAATTTCCCGCCACTTTACTATTGAAGGCCTTTGGGTATTCAGGGGAGGAAATTCTATCTCGTTTTTATCGTACTGAAAGGATCGAGGTGACGGGCAAGCATCTGTACAAAACGGTTGACAAAGACCTCTTAGTAGGGCAGCGCGTGTCAAAATCGGTAAAACACCCACAGACCGGTGAGGTAATCATCAAAAAGGGGCGCCGTTTTACAAAAAATACTCTCAAACATCTCCTGGAAGCAAAAGTCGAACGCGTATCAATTCAGGTTGAAGATATTGAAAACAAGATCTTGGCTCACACCTTGATAGACCCTAAGAGTGAAGAGGTGGTTGCCTCTTATAACGAAGTGATTGATGAAGAGGTTTTTAAGAAGATCTCGGCTGCCCGGATATCTAGTTTTGACATACTCTACATAGACAACGTCACGACCAGTGATTCCATTAGCAAGACCTTACTCCTTGACAAGGTGGAGACCAAGGATGATGCATTGCTGGAGATCTATCGAAGGCTCCGGCCAAGTAACCCGCCCACCATAGAGGTGGCCCAGCAACTTTGTCATCAGCTCTTTTTTAGCCCATCTCATTATGACCTTGCGCAAGTAGGGCGTTTGAAGACTAATATTCGGTTGGGGTTGCGCCAGGACGAAGTGCCCCTCGATGTGCGTACGCTTCGGGAAGAGGACGTCCTGCTTACTACCAAGATCCTGGTCGATTTAAAAGACTCCCAAGGCCCGGTCGATGATATTGATCATCTGGGCAACCGGCGGGTGCGGGCCGTGGGGGAACTTTTGGAAAACCAATACCGTATAGGACTGGTGAGGATGGAACGCGCCATCAAAGAACGGATGAGCCTGCAAGAGGTTGAGGCATTGATGCCCCATGACCTGATAAATTCCAAGCCGGTTTCCGCAGTCGTGAAAGAGTTCTTCGGCACCAGTCAGCTTTCCCAGTTTATGGACCAAACTAACCCGCTTTCCGAAATCACCCATAAAAGGCGCCTAAGTGCCTTGGGCCCTGGCGGACTTACGCGGGAGCGTGCAGGCTTTGAGGTAAGGGACGTTCATCCAACACACTACGGACGTATCTGTCCCATTGAGACCCCAGAGGGGCCTAACATTGGTTTGATTGTCTCACTGAGTACATATGCCCGCGTGAACAAGCTTGGCTTTATTGAGACGCCTTACCGAGTGGTTGAGAACAGCCAGGTCACAAACAGGATAAAATCTTTAACCGCCTTGGACGAAGAGAAACATAGCATTGCTCAAGCCAATGCCCCCTTGGACGAAAAGGGCCGGTTTGTGAATCCCTTGGTCTCAGCGCGCGTTGCTGGTGAATTCTTGATGGTCAAGCGCGAAGAGATTGAACTCATGGATATCTCCCCTCATCAGTTAGTAAGTGTCGCGGCATCACTGATTCCTTTTCTGGAAAATGACGATGCCAACAGGGCTCTCATGGGCTCCAACATGCAGCGCCAGGCCGTACCGCTGCTTGTGAGCGGCGCTCCGCTCGTCGCTACAGGCTTGGAAGATGTGGTTGCTATAGATTCAGGGGTTACCCTAGTAGCTGACTGTGACGGTGAAGTTGTGGGCGTGGATGCAAAGCGTATCGTGGTCAAGCACACAGGCAATGGTGATGGCTCTGGCCACCGTCCGGAGCGGGCGGGCTATGCCCAGGAGGCCAGGCAGGTAACCATCTATAAACTGAGGAAGTTTTCTCGTTCCAATCAGAATACCTGTTTTAATCATCGGCCTATTGTCAAAAAAGGCGACCTTGTCAAGAAAGGGGATGTGATCGCAGACGGCCCAGCTACAAGAAGGGGAGAGCTTGCGTTGGGCAAGAATGTGATGGTCGCCTTTATGCCTTGGGGGGGGTACAACTTTGAGGATTCTATTCTGGTGAGTGAGCGTCTGGTACGAGACGGGGTTTTCACATCGATTCATATTGAACAGTTTGATACGGTGGCTCGTGATACCAAACTGGGTAAAGAGGAGATTACCCGTGACATACCGAATGTAGGAGAGGAGGCATTAAAGAACCTGGACGAAAGCGGCATTATTAGGCTTGGGGCTGAGGTCAAGCCTGGAGACATCCTGGTAGGGAAAATTACCCCTAAAGGTGAGGCCCAGCTATCCCCTGAGGAGAAGCTGCTCAGAGCCATTTTTGGGGAGAAAGCAGGTGATGTTAAGGATACTTCTCTGCGTGTACCGCCTGGCGTAAACGGTGTTGTGATTGATGCTAAGGTTTTTTCCAGGAAGGGCGTAGAAAAGGCTACTCGTGACCTGAGCATTGAAAAACTTAAAATTGAGGCCCTGGAAAGGGATCGAAATGATGAGCTCGCCATCATTGAGGGAGTTGCCAGGGAGAGCCTGACAGCCCTTTTAACGGACAAAGTTTGTGCGGCTTCTTTCAAGAAAGGAAAGGTTCAACTTATCAAGAAGGGCGACCGTATTTCAGGCGATGTCCTTTCGAAGATTTCCTTATCTCAAATGGTTGGCCTGGAGTTGAAGAACGCCACAGTGGCTGTCCAGATGAATGAAATGCTGGAACGATGTCGGGAGCAGTGCGACCAGGTCCGTAAACGTTTTGAGGATCAGGTGAATCGATTCGAAGGGGGCGATGAACTCCCTCCCGGGATCATCAAAATTGTCAGGGTCTATGTGGCCATGAAGCGAAAGCTTTCGGTGGGCGACAAGATGGCAGGGCGGCATGGCAACAAAGGGGTGGTCTCTTGTATCCTGCCTCAGGAGGATATGCCCTATTTTGAAGATGGTACTCCGGTAGACATTGTACTAAACCCCTTGGGTGTGCCCTCCCGTATGAACGTAGGACAGATCTTGGAAACCCATTTGGGTTGGGCAGCGAAAGGACTGGGAGACCAAATCAACGAACTGATTCGTTCCGAAAATCACGATGCTTTAAGGAAAAAACTAAGATCGGTTTTTCCTTTGACAGAGCAGATGGAACAAATCGAGGAGTTGAGCGACCAAGAGTTGAGAGATTTTGCTAAACGTTATCGGGGGGGGGCCTATATGGTTACACCGGTTTTTGACGGAGCCAAGGAGACCGAGATCAAGGATTTGCTATCTGAGGCCGGTTATTCCGTAAAGGGCCAGGCCACGCTCTACGACGGGCGTATTGGGAGCCCCTTTGACACCAAGGTGACGGTTGGCATCATGTACATGATGAAACTGCACCATTTGGTGGACGATAAGATCCACGCCCGTTCCATTGGGCCTTATTCGTTAGTAACACAACAACCCTTGGGAGGAAAGGCTCAGTTTGGCGGGCAGCGACTTGGCGAGATGGAAGTCTGGGCCACGGAGGCCTATGGTGCAGCCTATGCCCTCCAAGAGTTTTTGACGGTCAAGTCAGATGACATGGCCGGCAGGACTCGCATGTACGAAAAAATCGTCAAGGGGGAGAATGTGCTTGAGGCCGGGCTTCCCGAATCGTTCAATGTGCTGGTTAAGGAATTACAGGGTTTGGGTTTGGATATTGAACTTATGGAAAACAAAAAAGAAAAGGGCAAATAGGAAAAGGAGAACGCCTTGGAAGACTTATACAGTTTTTTTGCCAGACCCAAGGATCCGCTGAGCTACACGGCGGTTCGCATCTCGCTGGCATCGTCTGAAAAGATCAGAGGGTGGTCCTACGGGGAGATCAAAAAGCCTGAAACGATAAACTACCGAACCTTTAAGCCGGAGCGGGACGGGCTTTTTTGTGCGAAGATCTTCGGCCCCACCAAGGATTATGAATGCAACTGCGGCAAATATAAGAGGATGAAACACAGGGGTGTGGTTTGTGAGAAGTGCGGGGTCGAGGTCATTCAGTCCAAGGTTCGACGAGAACGTATGGGCCACATTAAACTGGCCACATCGGTAGCCCATATATGGTTTTTGAGAAGCCTGCCCGGCAAGATTGGGAACCTCCTGGATCTGACCCTAAAAGAGCTTGAAAAGGTCCTCTATTTTGATGCTTATATCGTTATAGATCCGAAGGAGACCAGTCTTGCCCCCCGCCAGCTTCTTCCGGAGGACGCATACCGGGAGGCATTGGAAAAATTCGGTCATACGTTTGAGGTCGGCATCGGGGCTGAAGCCATCAAGACATTTCTCGAAAGGCTCGATTTGGACGAGGAATACAAGAGGCTACGGGCTGAGATCCTGGCTACGGGTTCAGAGGCAAAGCGCAAAAAATTTTCCAAGCAGCTCAAGATCGTTGAGGCGTTTCGGAACTCTGGGAATCGTCCCGAGTGGATGATCATGGATGTGATTCCTGTGCTGCCCCCGGATGTGCGACCGCTGGTCCCCTTGGAAGGAGGTCGATTTGCCACCTCTGATCTAAACGACCTCTATCGAAGGGTGATCAATCGCAACAACCGCTTGAAGCGGCTTCAAGACTTGCGGGCTCCAGACATAATCATACGGAATGAAAAGAGGATGCTGCAAGAGTCCGTGGATGTACTATTTGACAACGGCCGATATGGAAGGGTTGTTACAGGGCCAAACCGTCGTCCGCTCAAATCTTTGAGTGATGCATTGCGGGGGAAACAGGGCCGTTTTCGCCAAAATTTGTTGGGCAAGCGGGTTGATTATTCAGGGCGCACCGTTATTGTCATAGGCCCGGAATTGCGCCTCCATCAATGTGGCCTCCCCAAAAAGATGGCTTTGGAACTCTTCAAGCCTTTTGTTTTTTACAGGCTCGAAGAAAAGGGATTGGTCACCACGGTCAAGGGTGCCAAGAAACTTGTTGAACGGGAAACACCGGAAGTATGGGATACCCTGGACGACGTGGTGAAGGAATATCCGGTAATCCTGAACCGCGCTCCAACATTGCATCGGCTGGGAATGCAGGCATTTGAGCCGATCCTGATTGAAGGCAAGGCGATTCAGCTTCACCCCTTAGTATGCACGGCGTTTAACGCTGATTTTGACGGGGACCAAATGGCGGTTCATATCCCCCTTTCAATAGAATCTCAAACTGAAGCGCGGGTACTTATGTTGTCCTCCAACAACATCCTTTCCCCTGCCAATGGTGATCCCATCATTGTACCTACTCAGGATATCGTATTGGGTATTTATTATATGACCCGAGCGGTTTTTGGCTTAAGAGGAGAAGGCAAGGTCTTTGCCAACCCAGAAGAGGTGCGCAGTGCTTACGATGCGGATGAGGTGGGTCTTCATGCCAGAATCGTTGTTCGCGTTGGTGGCCAGCGGGTGGAGACCACGGTGGGCCGTGTTATCCTTCGAGAAATCCTTTCTCGTGAGCCGGTTGTGCGGTTATGTCACATAATGGTCTCTTCGGAGAAGGAGGCCAAAGGAGCCCTTGCTGATTTGGAAGAGGGTGAGGATTTTGCCCAGATGGCACAAAGGATCTCGAAAAGCAGGGATCGTGCCAAGGGTGGTGACGTGGGATTTATGCAGCGTGAGCAACTCGAAGAGGCATACACGATAGATCCATCTGATGCAGAGGCAATATTTACCCTTGACGTTGGTGGCTTCAGTGATGTCATCAAGGCTAATGGGAGCTATCATATATTTAAAGTAATGGAAAAGAGAGAGGGGTTTCCTTTTGAGCTTATCAATAAGGTGATGGATAAAAAGGCCCTGAGCCAGCTGGTCAACTACTGCTATAGGATCTTAGGGGGTAAAGCCACGGTCATCCTTTCAGACCGCCTGAAGGACATTGGCTATCGATATGCCACTCGGGGAGGCATTTCCATATGCGTGGATGACATGGTCATACCACACAACAAATGGGACATCATCAAGAAGGCTGATGAACTAGTTGCCAGGATCAACGAGCAGTACACCGAGGGCTTAATAACCCGCGGTGAGAAGTATAATAAGGTTGTTGACATTTGGGCAAAGGCGACCACAGATGTAGCCAATGAGATGATGGAAGAGATGAAGATTGTTCCCCTTGTGGACACGGACGGTCAGTCGGTGTTAGACGAGAATGGCCAGCCGGTCAAGGAAGAGAGCTTCAATGCTGTCTATATGATGGCCGATTCAGGATCAAGGGGGAGCAAGGATCAAATGCGACAGTTAGCTGGAATGCGGGGCTTGATGGCCAAACCTTCTGGCGAGATCATTGAGACCCCTATTACGGCAAACTTTCGGGAGGGGCTCAGCGTACTTCAGTACTTTAGCTCAACGCACGGTGCGCGGAAAGGCCTGGCCGATACAGCCCTTAAGACAGCAAACTCAGGGTACCTGACTCGTAGGTTGGTAGATGTTGCTCAAGATTGTGTGACCACTGAAGAGGATTGTGGAACGTTGACGGGGATTGCTGTGGAGCCTCTTGTTGAGGGAGGCGAAATTATCAAGAAGATTGGTGAGCGAGTGCTCGGCAGGGTGGCCTTAGAGGACATTCGAGATCCTTATACGGATGAGGTGATAGTACGCGCCAACGATGAAATTGACGAAGAGAAGGTCGCCAAGATCGACAATGCTGGTCTTACCAAGGTCAAAATCCGTTCAGCACTGACATGTAAGTCTGTAGACGGTGTATGTTGCAAGTGTTATGGCCGTGATTTGGCATATGGGCAGCCCGTAGAGATTGGAACGCCAGTTGGAATTTTGGCGGCGCAGTCTATCGGCGAGCCCGGCACACAGCTTACTATGCGGACATTCCATATCGGCGGCACAGCCCGTGGCGCAGCAGAGGAAGCCGATTTCAGGGCTGCAAACGCCGGTCTGGTTAAATACATCGACGTAAAGATGGTTGAGAATGCCGATGGAGAATTTGTGGTTATGGACCGCAAAGGGGGAGAATTTGCCATTGTGGACGACCAGGGCCGAGAACGTGAGCGATATCCGGTGATATACGGTGCCCACTTCGTGGCCAGAAACGGTCAGAAGGTCAAGCCTGGTGACCTGCTCGTTACTTGGGACCCTTACACGACCCCGATTCTTAGTGAGACAGGCGGTGTTGTAAAGTATGGGGATATCTTGTCGGGGGCGACCATGCAGGAGAAGGTTGACCCTGTGACAGGGAAGGCGAGTCAAGTGATCGTCCAACACAAGGACACAGACGTTCGCCCGAGGATTTCCATAAAGGATGAAAAGGGTAAGACCGCCAAACTTCCCTCAGGTGGTGCTGCCCGTCATTTTATCCCGGTGGGAGCTATTCTGATGGTATCTGAAGGTGATACTGTCAATGCCGGGGATGTTATTGCCAAGCTTCCCCGGGAGACCACTAAAACCAAGGATATTACAGGTGGCCTTCCGCGCGTGGCTGAGCTGTTTGAGTGTCGAAAACCAAAAGAGGCTGCGATTCTAAGCGAGATTGATGGGTATGTGACTATTTCCAAAGGAGCCAAGGGGAAGCAGAAGATTACCGTAACGCCGCCTGATGTTGGCGAGAAAAAAGAATATTTGATTCCGCGGGGAAAACACATCAGCGTGTTGGAAGGGGATTACATCAAGGCGGGCGACTCCTTGATGGGGGGGTCGGCGAATCCCCATGACATCTTGAATATCCAAGGTGATCTTCGCCTGGCCCGATATATGGTAGACGAAGTTCAGGAAGTATATCGTCTACAGGGCGTTCGAATCAATGATAAACATATCGAGGTGATCGTGCGCCAGATGTTGAGGCGCGTAAGGATATCTGATCCGGGGGACACAGACTTTATCTTGGAAGAACATGTCGAAAAGACGCGTTTTGAAGAGATCAACCGTGAGGTGGTAGCCAGAGGCGGCAAGCCGGCGGTCGGTAAACCTCTGCTTTTGGGAATTACCAAGGCGTCGCTCAGCACAGAGAGTTTTATTTCCGCAGCATCGTTTCAAGAAACTACGAAGGTGCTTACGGAAGCGAGTATTGCGGGCAAGGTTGACCACTTAAAGGGCCTAAAAGAGAATGTTATCATGGGGCGTATAATACCGGCTGGTACAGGAATAACTCAATATAGAGATACCCGTATTGTGATGGAACCTGAGGAGACGGTTGAACAATTGCAGGTCGTGGACGACTCAGGAGTGGATCAACTGGATGAGGTGGCCCGTGCCTGAGAAAGTGAAGCCTCCCTGTGTTCCCGCACAGGGCATCCTGACTGTGCCTCAGAACGGCGCGGAACTCGCCGAAGCAATAACCCGCCTTCGCCGAGGCTATGGCGGGTCACCACGCCATTTCAGCCGTCGTAGCCATGTGGCTACTATGGCGAAGTCGGCTCATCCCCGTGCTTC
>JAIWEZ010000023.1:0-15476 GCA_048631945.1 Gammaproteobacteria bacterium
GGGCTTGTAGATTTTATATTTCTATCTGGAGGATATCTCCTACACCATGGTTGAAAACGTTAAGTCTCAGCAACTAGTCCCGGAATCGGACAAGGATACCGATATAATCTCAAAAACCTCATCAACCGTAATCGTTTTCAAACACTTTGGATCAGTACAACCGGTCTTTCGGTGGTTATAGGCTGAAAGGCACGGGGAGCAGGCTAATCCCGCAAACAGGCAGGTTGTGTTCTGACCAAACGGGGCATACAGCACAGGGGTCTCCGGCCCGAACAGGACTATGTTCTTAATGGCGGTCAGCCCCGCAAAGTGCGCAGGACCACCGTCAGCCGTGACCAGCACATCAGATAGATTCAGCAAATCGAGTAAATCCTTGAACGAAGTTTTATTGGTAAAGTCGATACACTGTTCGGAGCCTACATGATCGAGTATCTGTAAGGCTTCCCGGCTTGCTCCCTTCAGACCGATCACGATGACAACAGCATTGAATTGATTAATGATCCTGTGGCTCAACGCCGCATAGTTTTCTACGGGCCAGGCCCGCACTGGCAGCAGGTCGCCGGCATTTGGATTGAGCAGGACCAAGTGTTGAGCCTCATTCACGACTGGGTTGATGGCAGCCAGACGTGCTTTGAGTCTCTTCAGGTCTGCTTCGGCAGACCGGTAGCATGGATTCACCAAATCCTGTTCGACAATCACCTCTTTTAGAAGCGGATATTCCCCCTCTCGTTCAATCGATTTGACTAAGGCCATAAAGTTCTTGGCCATGTGCTGGTGGGGATTATAGAGAACCCGGTGAGTTATGAAGCTCCCCCGGTAGAGCCCTTCCTCATGATATTTCCCGTATCCGACCCGTATACGGGCACCGGCAAGGCCACTTAACAAGGACGAAAAACGCGAAAAAAGCTCTAAGTCAAAGACCATATCCAGCCGTGCCCTTCGCATCGCTACCACAGCCTTGACCGTGCTTAAAAGAAAATGAAACGGGGAACGAATGTCTATTGTCAGGATACGTTCTGCAGGAATTACATTGAGGATGTCCACAGAAAAGCGGTTTTGCTCAAAGATAAGAAAGTAGAGCTCTGCTCCCGGATGCCGCCTGAGCAAGTACTTCATTGCAGGATAGGCAAGGATGGCACTTCCCATCTCCGAAAGTTCTATAAAAAGCATCTTCGCCGATCCCTTGTCCCGGGCCGGCTTGTGCCGGCGCCAATACTTGAGGCGGTCAAAAAATCTATGTGCAAGGGAAACAAAGAAGCAGGCCGGGATGCCAACCCATTTGTCAATAGCTCTAATTAGGTCAAGGTTCATCTCAGCTGTGTTAATTAAACAAAATACGCGCTATATCGTTGTAAAACACGAAGATCATAAGCAGAATCAAAACGAAGATGCCAACCTGCTGAGCCACTTCCCGCATCTTGTGGTTCAGGGGCCTGCGGGTTACGGCTTCGATCAAAAAGAAAAGGAGGTGCCCTCCGTCCAGGACCGGGATAGGCAGCAGGTTGATTATACCCAGGTTGACACTCAACAGGGCTATAAAAAAAATAAAATTTACGATGCCTGCCTCGGCCTGTTGTCCCGCCAACTGGGCAATCATGATCGGACCGCCCAGGTTCTTGGCCGAAAGGGTGCCGGCAATGATTTTTCCAATGGCAAGTACCGTGAGTTCAGCAATCTGCCAGGCCTGCGTCACCCCATAGGCCGCTGACTGAAAAATATTGAGTTTCTGTACGGTAACAGCCCCGGAAGCCGTTATTCCTATGACATATTTCTCAATCTGTTCTCCGAAAAGGTTCTGGGACGAAAGCTGTTTGGGAGTTACCTTCACCAGGACGGTCCTATCGTCTCGCAATACCTCAATACTCAGGGGACGACCACTACTTTGGTTGATCAGGTCTGCCATCTCTTCCCAACGGGTTACTGGATTGCCATCAATAGATACAATACGATCCCCTGGGCAAATACCTGCCTCGTGAGCAGGCATCCCCTCTTGGACTTCTCCCACTTCTGGCTGCAGGATAGGCAGGCCTGACACCAGAAAAAACACAAAAAATATCAACACCGCTAGCAGCAAATTAAACACCGGACCCGCCAGGACAATCAGGCTTCGTTTGAAAAGGCTCTTATGTGAGAAAGACAAGGAAAGGAGCGAATAGTCCACTTCATTTCCCGGTGATTCCCCTACCATTTTCACGTATCCACCCAGGGGAATAGCCGAGATCATGTAATCCGTCATCCCGATCTTCCTACCCACTATCCTGGGACCAAATCCCAGTGAAAACTTTTCTACCCCGACTCCCACAAGTTTTGCCAACAAGAAATGACCGAACTCGTGCACGAAGATCAGGACGCCCAGTACAACGACAAACGAAATAATGTTGGTTATCATGCGACCTCCTCGGCCGTGCCACGCGCCCAAGCTGCTGCCGCAAGGATATCCGAAAGCCCCGGGTTGGAAACTGTTTTGTGTCTACTCATCACCTCTTGAACTACTTCCCAGATACGCCTCAAGCCGATACGGCTGTTCAGGAAAGCATCTACTGCGACTTCATTCGCAGCACTCAACACTGCGGGCATAGTCTTTCCAATCCTGCAAGCCTCAAAGGCCAGAGCAAGACAGGGGAACCTAACAAGGTCCGGCTCTCGAAAGGTGAGGGAGCCTATATCAACAAAATCCGGCTGGGGAAGGCCGAGTGGAAGTCGCTCGGGATGTGATAGGGCATAAGCAATCGGTATCCTCATGTCAGGCAAACCGAGCTGGGCGATCACAGAACCATCCCTATAGACCACCATTGAATGGATTACACTTTCAGGATGGATCATCACCTGTATAAGCTCCAAAGGCACATCAAAGAGCCATTTTGCCTCAATGACCTCAAGGCCCTTGTTCATCAGTGTGGACGAGTCTATCGTAATCTTTGGCCCCATCTTCCATGTAGGATGACAAAGGGCGGTCTCCGGAGTGACCGCCTCAAGATCTTCTGCGGATTTGTCCAGAAAGGGCCCACCGGAAGCTGTTAGGACTATCCGTTCAAGGTCTTGCCTGCGGTGTCCTGCAAGGCACTGAAAGATGGCGCTATGCTCGCTGTCCACTGGGATAATCGAAACTCCCTTTTTTCTTGCAGTGCCCATCACAAGCTCCCCCGCCATCACAAGGCTCTCTTTATTGGCAAGGGCAACAGGCTTGCCAGCCTCGATTGCAGCCATAGTAGGAAGGAGGCCTGCTGAGCCCACAATGGCCGAAACCACAAGATCAGCCGAACTCAGTGTTGCAGCAACTCTATACCCATTCAAACCGTGCAGGATTTCTACATTGCCCTCTCCCCTAAGCATCTCTTTGAGCTGACGCGCCAGATCCTCATCCAGTACTACGGCCACTTCAGGACCGAAATCCATGACCTGTTCGGCTAAGAGTCCTACATTTCGACCTCCTGCTATGGCCGCAATTGAGAATCTCTCCGGGAACTGGTTCACCACACGCAAGACATTCCTGCCGACTGAACCGGTAGACCCAAGTATAGAAAGACGTTTCATGTTCGTTATTCGATATTTGTTATCTGTAAATCGCTATTCTTTATTCGCTATTAGTACACAGTCCGTCGTTAGTTGTCAGTAGCCCATCTCAACGGACAACGGACGATTGACTGTTTTCGATCCACGATTCTCGATTTCCGAATAACGATTCACAAAAGATACGTCTTGAAATAATAGAGCCCTGGTGCAGCAAAAAGTAAAGCATCGATCCGGTCCAGAAGCCCTCCATGTCCGGGGAAGATAATTCCAGAGTCCTTTAGGCCGACTGAGCGCTTCAACATCGATTCAACCAGATCACCTGTTTGTCCCAAGGCTCCCATAATTATAATCAAAGCAATCCAGTAACTCCAGCCAAACTCCGGAAAGTAGTATTTTTTAATTAAGGCACCAACCAAGAGATTGGCCCCCAATCCGCCAACTGCGCCTTCCACGGTCTTACCGGGGCTTATGCTCGGCGCAAGCTTGTGCCGACCAAAGACTGCTCCAATGTAATAAGCACCAGTATCCCCCGCGATTATGACTGCCATAAGAACAAATATCCACGTCACACCCTGATCCCAACCCCGGATCAGTATCAAGTGTCCCAGCAGAAAGGGGATGTAAATAAGGCCTGTAACCTGCTTATAAAGCATTTCCGGCACAGAAGTCTGGAGATCGAACCGTGCCAGACAAAGCATCGCAAAGCCGAGGAAGGCCAGGACCAGCGCCGCAGGGGTTACACCCAGACCGCCCAGGTAAAAGGTGGCTATCAGAGCCAGGCCAAAAGCCAAACCAGCCGCTTTTATGGCCACCGTTTCCCGGGACATAACCAGTGCATAGTATTCTAACAGGCCCACTGCTGCCACCAGACCAACAACCAGGGAAAAACAGGTTCGTCCCCCCTTCCATACCAACAGGACCAACGGGGGCAAAAGCACCAATGCAGTGAGCCAACGTTTTAAATGCGAAGACATCATGTCTAAATAGCGCCCTTAGGACGGACCCGAGTACCTCACAAAACTTGACTTGTTAAGTTTTCGCCTTATCAAGACGACTATTGCCTGCGAGGCGCTTTCTTGATCTGGGCACCGGTCATCCCAAACCTACGCTCACGCTTTTGGTAATCTTGGAGGATCCGGATCAATTCCTCCCTTCTAAAATCGGGCCAAAGGGTATGGGTTACACAGATCTCTGTATAGGCAATCTGCCAAAGCAAGAAGTTGCTGATTCGCATCTCACCACTGGTTCGAATCAGGAGATCCGGCTCAGGCAAGCCCTGCGTATAAAGATAATTCGAAAAAACCTCTTCTGTTATCTCCTCTGGCTGCAGGCGGCCCGCTCTAACATCGGCTGCAATCTTGCAAACCGCAGTCACGATCTCATCCCGTCCCCCATAGCTCAAGGCCAGGTTGAGAATCATCCCCTGGTTTTTTCGGGTCATATCGATGATATCCCGGAGCACCTTCACTACATCACCAGGGAACCTTTCGATCTGGCCTATTGCACTCAGACGGATGCCGTTTTCCATCATTTCGGCTGCTTCCGACCTAAGGAACCCTTTCAGCAGACTCATGAGGGCGGAGACTTCTTGTCGAGGCCGCTGCCAGTTTTCGGTCGAAAACGCATAGAGGGTCAGAACCTCTATCCCGATCTCACGGCAGACTCGCACGATGTCTCGGACAGATTCAGCACCTTCTCTGTGACCTTTTATCCGGTTCAGGGAACGCTTTTTGGCCCAACGGCCGTTGCCATCCATAATAATGGCGATATGTCGGGGGAGTGAGTCGAGTCGTAAGGAAGGAGTATCAGAATTCAAGGATCTCTTTCTCTTTATCCTGGCATGTCTGGTTAGCTATTTTAATGTAATCGTCTGTGATCTTCTGCACCTTGTCTTGAGCCCCGAAGAAATCGTCCTCTGAAATCTCGCCATCCTTTTTCAGGCCTTTTAGAAGCTCGTTTGTGTCCCGGCGAATATTGCGGATTGATACCTTGTGCCCCTCAGCTATCTTGCGAACGACCTTGACAAGCTCCTTTCGCCGTTCTTCGGTAAGCGGCGGTATAGAAATCCGGATGACCTTTCCGTCATTCATGGGAGTCAGCCCTAGTTCTGATTTTAGGATTTCCTTTTCAATCTCCCCAATCACCGACTGATCCCAGGGCTGAATAATGATAAGCCTGCTCTCTGGGACAGATAAGGATGCTACTTGGTTCAAGGGTGTGGGTGTTCCATAATAGTTCACCTTAATACCCTCAAACAGTGCAAGGGAAGCCCTGCCGGTGCGGATCCTCCTAAATTCATTTTTTAAGGCATCAATCGCCTTAACCATCCCCTCCCGCGCATCATCATAAAGCGAATCAATCATCCCCTGATGTCTCCCTTATTATAGTTCCAACATCTTCTCCGCAGACAACTCTTCTAAGATTCCCTTTTGTTTTTAGGTTAAATACAATCACAGGAAGCTTATTATCCATTGCCAGGGAAACGGCGGTCAGGTCCATAATCTTCAGTTGCCATTTTAGAACTTCAAGATAGGTAACGTTATCCATTTTCTTTGCATTGGCATTCGCGACCGGGTCCGCATCATAAATTCCGTCCACCTTGGTGGCCTTCAAGAGCACTTCCGCATCAATTTCCTGAGCCCTCAGGGCCGCTGCCGTGTCCGTAGTGAAATAAGGATTACCTGTACCAGCAGCAAAAACCACAGCCCGCCCCTTTTCCAGGTGCCGGACAGCCCGCCTGAGGATATACGGTTCAGCTACCGCACACATCTCTATGGCCGTCTGAACTCGGGTCTGAACACCCCTTTTTTCAAGGGCGTCCTGGAGGGCGATACTATTGATGACAGTGGCTAACATGCCGATATGGTCAGCCGAGGTACGGTCCATGCCATAGGTGCTGGCCGCTACGCCCCGAAAGATATTCCCACCTCCAATGACCAGGGCGATCTGGACCCCGAGATCATAAACCGATCGAACCTCGCCTGCGAGATATTTAATCATCTCAGGGCTTATGCCATAACCCTGACTACCCACCAAAGCCTCGCCGCTGAGCTTAACCAAGATTCTTTTGTACTTCGGAGAAGGCATATTATGCCACTACTCTCCTCCCAACTGATAACGGACAAATCGTCTCACAGTGATGTTCTCCCCCGTCTTCGTTACAATATCATGAATCAGATCCTGTATGGTTATGTCCGGATCCCTAACATACTGTTGGTCCAGAAGACACGATTCCTTACAAAACTTCTCCATCTTGCCCTGGACTATCTTGTCCAGTATCTTTTCAGGTTTTCCCGTCTCTTCGGCTTGTGCCCTGTAAATCTCTTTTTCCCGCTGTATTACTTCTTCGGAGATATCCTCTGCGCGGATGCCAAGGGGTTTCGTCGCCGCAATGTGCATTGCCAAATTCTTGACAAACGCTTTGAACTCGTCGGTCTTAGCCACAAAATCTGTCTCGCAGTTAACTTCCACAAGGACACCTATCTTGCCACCAGTGTGTATATATGATTGTATAAAGCCCTGGGAGGTTTCCCGCCCGGCTCGCTTTAAGGCTATGGCCACTCCCCTTTTGCGCAGAAAATCGACCGATTTTTCCAAGTCTCCGCCCGCTTCTGTCAGGGCCTCTTTACAATCCATAACACCCGCATTAGTCCTTGTACGCAGTTGCTTAATCATCTGAGCACTGATTTCCACCATTTACAACTCCTCTCGTGCCTCATCATTTATATCTTTGGGGCTTTGGTCAGATGCGGGTGTTTGCCTTTTGATAATTTCCACAATGGGCCCCTCTGAGCCATCAGAAATTACGGTCTTTTCGCCCGGCCCAGCCATGGCAGCCCCTGCTTCGACAGCCTCTACAGCCTCTTTGTCCGCCTCAGCCTGCAGGCGCTCTTCCAAACGCTTACGACCCTCGATGCATGCATCGGCTATTCGGGAAGTAATAAGCCTGATGGCCCTTATAGCGTCATCATTGCCGGGAATAATATAGTCTATTTCGTCCGGATCACAATTGCTATCTACAATAGCCACAATAGGCATGCCAAGCCGTTTTGCTTCACGCACAGCAATGTTCTCATTCTTGGGATCCACAATAAATAAGGCCCCGGGGAGTCTTTCCATGTTGCAGATCCCCCCAAGGTTATTATCAAGCTTTACCCTTTCTTTGTCCAGTTTCAGTGTTTCCTTCTTGGGGAAGCGACTGACACTTCCATCGGCAAAAATACCAGTGAGATACTTGAGCCTTTCAATCCCCTTTTTTATGGTCTGAAAATTTGTGAGCATCCCTCCCAGCCAGCGATTGTGCACATAGAACATTTCGCAGCGGTTGGCCTCCTCATAGATGGAATCGCGGGCCTGTTTTTTTGTTCCCACAAAGAGCACTGATTCCCCGCTTGCAACTGTGTCCACAACAAACTCATAGGCCGTTTTGAACATTCTGACCGTCTGCTGCAGATCAATGATATAGATCCCGTTGCGAGCACCGAAAATGTAAGTTTTCATTTTCGGGTTCCACCGTCTGGTCTGGTGACCAAAATGGACACCCGACTCCAGCAACTGCTTCATAGTGATGTAAGACATTCATTCCTCCATTCTTTTCGGTTATTACGAGACCTTTGTCCTGCGGCATTGCCCTTGACCTTGGACAAAATTGAATGCTTTACAAAGGTCACGTTCCTCCGCTCTTATCTTCCCCTCTTCCCACTTCTCGTGGCCTCGGCCCGGGAAGCACCAGAATGAGGGTCCAAGAGCGTGCGAATTTCCACGAATTTATCTTTGTTAGCACACGATAATTAAGCTTGCAACACAATTTTGTGCCCGCCCACGGAGTGATGGAGTATTGGAGTGTTGTGGTTCCACTTTAATCGACAATTGTCCTTGTCCTCACCACCCGATCGTGGCCACTGTAGTCCTTGATTACAGCCCATTCACTATAGGCCCCGGAGCCTTCAATCAGCTTTTCGACCGCAGCCCATTGGTCGTAACCAATCTCAAAAACGAGCCGCCCACCTGGTACAATGTAGCGTGCAGTCTCTTTGATGATGAGTCTAATCGCATCCAGCCCGTCGGAGCCCCCGTCAAGGGCCTCCCGGGGCTCATATTGGGCAATTTCCGGTGGAAGCGCCTTGTATTCATGACTCGAAATGTATGGTGGATTCGAAACGATCACATCAAAATAGTGCACTAGTTCACGGACTGAATCGAACCAATTCCCCTGCAAAAACGTGATGGCTTTATTGAGATCGAGCATTCGAGCGTTATCCAGGGCCACAGCCAGGGCCTTTTCCGAGCGATCAACTGCATAAAACCTGTGCACCGGCCGTTCGGAAGCCATGGCAAGGACAATAGCACCTGAACCGGTCCCGAGGTCCAGTATCTTCAAGGGTGCTGATCCTAGTTCTGGCGGTATGATCGTGAGGGCAGCCTCAACAAGGGTCTCGGTCTCAGGCCTAGGTATCAGGACATCAGGTGTCACCTTCAGATCCATAGACCAGAACGCTTTTTTACCAACAATATAGGCTACAGGTTCTCTTTGAATACGTCTTTGGATGAATCTCTTGAAAACCTCAAGCTCGTGCGATTCAAGGGGGCGATCGTACTGGACGTAAAGGTCTACCCGCCCTATACCTAAGGTATGAGCCAAAAGGATCTCTGCGGCAGCGCGTGGCTGCTCAATGTGATGGGATTTGAAGTAGGCCGTGGTCCACTTGAGGAGTTTCAGGATGGTCCAGGTCTCAGGCGGCATCCCTTGATTCTGCCTCGGTATGCTGAATGGCAAGGGCCTGATAGTGGGTTATAAGGACTTCGATGATCTCTCCAATATTTCCTTGGAGAATATTTTCCAACTTGTACAGCGTGAGTCCAACACGATGGTCTGTGACACGACCCTGCGGAAAGTTGAATGTCCTGATCCGCTCGCTGCGGTCACCGCTTCCCACTTGACTCCTGCGATCTGCAGAGATTTTCTCGTTCTGCTCGGAAACCATCTTATCATACAAGCGAGCACGCAGCACCTTCATCGCCTTGGCCCTGTTCTTGTGCTGTGACTTCTCATCCTGACAGCTCACTACCAATCCTGTAGGAAGATGGGTTATGCGTATGGCCGAGTCCGTCGTGTTAACGCTCTGCCCTCCGGGACCGGTGGAACGAAAAACATCCACTCTGATGTCGTCGGCATCAATCTTGACATCTACATCTTCTGCCTCAGGCAAAACAGCAACGGTCACTGCCGAGGTATGTATCCTGCCTTGTGATTCCGTGACCGGCACCCGCTGTACCCTATGGGTACCGCTTTCATATTTCAGGCAACTATAAGCCCCCTTGCCCTGCACTGAGGCAATGATCTCCTTGAGGCCGCCTACGCCCGTCACATGCTTGCTCAAGACTTCTACCTTCCAACCAAGACTGTCGGCATATCTGCTGTACATTTGAAAAAGCTCGGCAGCAAAGAGTCCTGCCTCTTCACCACCTGTGCCGGCTCTGATCTCAAGGACTATATTCTTCTCATCGTTTGGATCCTTAGGAACGAGGAGCCATTTTAATTCGCTCTCCAGTTTTTTTGAACGCTCGTACAGGTGCCGGAGATCTTCACTTGCCAGCTCCTTAATATCCTCGTCACTGTCATTCAAAAGTTCCTTGGACTCTCTGATATTTTCGGCAACCTGTTTGTACTCACGAAAAACGGAAACGATCTTGCCCAACTCAGCATGTTCCTTTGTGTGCTTCCTGTAGGCATTTTGATCTTTTATAAGATCAGGATCGCTCAAGAGCTTCTCGATCTTCACAAACCGTTCTTCTACACCTGTTAGTTTATCAAACATCTATATTCCTTTTAAGGGCGAAAGGGGTCTTCTTACCCCAGGTCACCGGCCACGCGGCTCTGTCCTTGCAGCGCCCCCTTCAGGGCTGCGATTGCTACCTCAAGCTGGTCGTCGCTGGGCTCACGTGTGGTCAGTTTCTGTACCCACAGGCCCGGCAAAACCGCCAAACGAACCAGACCCCGGTCCATGTTTCTGCTGCTGAATCTTATCATTTCATAGGCCAAACCAGCAATGGGAACCATGAACAGCACCTTCATAACAATTGCGATTACCTGGTTCATGACACCGGGAACATCATACAAGGACGGTACAAAGGGAAATACGATCGAAAAGAAAAAAATGCTTATCACCAGCACAAACAATATGAAGGCAGTACCGCACCTGGGATGAAGCGTTGAAAATCTCTTGGCGTTCTCAACGGTCAGGGCCTCTCCTGCTTCGTATGCAAAAACAGACTTGTGTTCTGCACCATGGTATTCAAAAATTCGCCTAATCTCCTTGAAAAACGATATGAGCCAGACATAGCCAATGAAAATTATGATTTTCACAGCCCCATCGATCAGATGAAAAAGAAGGTGCTCAACGCCCAGCCTTACACCAAATAAACGGCCAACGAGGCCGCTGATCACATGAGGCAAAATCACAAACAGGACAACCCCTGCCCCAAGCCCTGCAAAGATGGTAAAAAACAGGGCCCAGCCTCCCACTGATTCCTCCTCTTCCTCTAAGGCCTGATTGGCTGAAAAGGTCAGTGCCTGCATGCCATTGATCAGGGATTCAAGCATGATAAGGCTGCCTCTGACAAGAGGCCATTTGAGAAATGTCCATCGCTCTGACAAGGAATGCCATCTGTCCTCCTTGACCAATATCTCGCCATTTGGACGACGCAGTGCAATAGCCATGCTCTTGGGCGCCCTCATCATCACGCCCTCAATCACTGCCTGCCCACCCACATGAATGTCTTTATGTTCCGTCTTGAACACCATAAGCACCAAAGTGAACTAAAGTGAACTAAAATGCCTAAAGTGCCTAAAATTTAAACAGATAAGAAATTCCAGATCTTGTCATCTGATTCCTTATAATCCTGCCCTCGGGAATGCTGGGTAAAGTTGTTCACAAACGGATAATTCGCACCGGAAATTCTGGAGTCCGGTTTTCAAGCCCTTCTGCGAATTGTCTATGATCCATAATTATCCTACATAACTTTAGGCACTTTAGCTCACTTTAGACACTTTCTTTCTTATTCTGGGCATCAAACTTAGCATACTTCCTGTGGAATCTCTCAATACGCCCGGCTGTATCAACCAGTTTCTGTTTGCCCGTAAAAAAGGGGTGGCATTTGGAGCAAATTTCAACCCTGATATCCTTCTTGGTTGACCCTACCTCTACCACATTGCCGCATGCACAGCGAACTGAAGTTTGAAAATACTCTGGATGTATATCCTTCTTCATGTCAAGTCTCCATTAGTCGTTGAGTTCATGATTATTAACTGTTCATCAAGTCCAAAAACTCTTTATTATCCGTCGTTCCTTTCATTTTATCAAGCAAAAACTCCATACTGTCTACCGGATTCAGTGAAGCTAGTAATTTTCTCAAAATCCAGGCCCGGTTCAACACGTCCGACGCAAGCAGCAGTTCCTCTTTCCGCGTCCCTGACCGATTGATGTCGATCGCAGGAAAGATACGCTTGTCTGATAGCTTTCGGTCCAACTGCAACTCCAGGTTGCCGGTCCCCTTAAACTCTTCAAAGATTACTTCATCCATTCGACTTCCGGTGTCAATCAAAGCTGTGGCAATGATCGTAAGGCTTCCACCTTCCTCAATATTACGAGCAGCACCAAAAAAACGCTTTGGGCGATGCAGTGCATTGGAATCGACCCCACCTGAGAGTATCTTACCACTCGGAGGCACCACCGTATTGTAAGCACGGGCAAGGCGAGTAATACTGTCTAAGAGAATGACCACATCTCGTTTATGCTCCACCAGGCGTTTGGCCTTCTCAAGCACCATTTCCGCCACCTGGACATGCCTCTGGGGAGGCTCATCAAACGTAGAACTGATCACTTCAGCATCCACCGAGCGTTCCATATCGGTCACCTCTTCCGGTCGCTCATCAATGAGCAAAACGATCAGCACAATATCTTTGTGGTTGGCATTAATGCTATTGGCAATGTCTTGCAGTAACATGGTCTTGCCTGTCCTCGGAGCTGAGACGATAAGGCCCCTCTGGCCAAACCCGATGGGTGTCAACAGGTCCATAATCCGTACACAATAGTTGTCTGGTTCCCTTTCAAGGACAATCTTTCTCTCCGGATAGAGTGGGGTTAGATTATCAAAGAGGATCTTGTCCCGTGATTTCTCGGGGTCCTCATAGTTTACCGCCTCCACCTTC
Source organism: Gammaproteobacteria bacterium (assembly GCA_048631945.1). Lineage (GTDB taxonomy): Bacteria > Desulfobacterota > Desulfobacteria > Desulfobacterales. Next base: position 12,725 of record JAIWEZ010000023.1, read on the forward strand.
AGCAGTGCAAAATACCGCTCGCTATCTTTGGGCGGCCGAATCTGTCCCGACACAGTGTCACCAGTACGGAGGTTAAAACGCCGGATCTGGGAAGGTGAAATGTAAATGTCGTCAGGGCCCGGCAAATAGCTGTAGTCGGGCGCCCTCAAAAAACCGAAGCCGTCGGGTAGTATTTCAAGTACGCCCTCACCATAAATAAGGCCGTTCTTCTCTGTCTGGGCCTGCAGAAGTGCAAAAATCAATTCCTGTTTCCGCATACCCGAGGAACCTTCGATCTTGAATTCTTTTGCCATTTTAGTCAGCTCAGCTGCTTTTTTGGCCTTTAGCTCTACTAGATTCATTTAATCATCTTCCTTTGATTCGGTTAGAAATGCTTTAAAGCGGTAGTCATAGTGGCCTTACGAACGAGTCGGCTATGGCCTATTACTGATTGTGCCTATATGAACGTAGGGGCTTCGCCCACAATATATTATAGAATTTCTGAGACACAATATTAGCACACTCTGTGGAATATTGGCTGGTTACTCTTATTGAAATTAATGGGGATAAGTGGCAGTGTCTTTCAGCTTGTGCTCTATTGCATGCAGAAGTTACTAGGTGTTTTCTCTATGCTCTCCCAGGAAGGTTCCATTTCATATTTCTGTGTTTAGAATATAAATAATATTACACATCCCTGAATGTGTCAAGCCTTTTCAAGCACTTTCGGTTATTTTCCTGTAGATTTCCTTGACGGCAATCTCCGTCTCCTTGAGCAGTCCCTGATTTTTCACAATGTAGTCAGCATATGGTCGCTTCTTATCAGCCGCCATCTGAATGCCCAACAGGGCCTGAACCTCCGCTGAAGACGAGCCGTCACGGGCCATCAACCGACTCTTTTGTAGATCCGAGCCGGCTTCAACCAGGACCACGACGTCAAATTGGTCTTGAATCCCGAGTTCGATGAGAAGGGGAATTTCCACTACCACAACAGCATCTTCGTGGCAAGATTTGATGGCATCAACCTTCTCCTCGAAAAGTCTGAATATCTCGGGATGGGTAAGATTCTCCAATACCTCGCGCGCTCGGCCATCTCTTATAATGATCCCTCTGAGCTTCCTTCGATCCAGGCTGCCATTGGCTCTCAATATGCCTTTGCCAAAGTGGTCTGAGATAGCCCCAAGAACAGATGAATCACTCTTGACGGCCTCACGGGCCAACTCATCCAGGCTAATAACATGGGCACCCAGTCGTCCAAAATAATCGCAGACCACTGTTTTGCCGGTGCCCGCGCCCCCGGTCACTGCAACTTTCAGCACCTTTATCTGTTTTCAGGTCTGAGCGCGCGTACGGCCGCACCCGCCTGCCACATCTCAGAGTTCTTCATTTCGTCCAGTTCTTGTCTGAGCTTTTCGCTATAATCCGGCGCAGAGTTGGCTTCCAGGACAATCCTGGTCTCTTCTCCCGAGACCACACGTCCATAAAGCTCCTCAAAAACCGGCGTGACCGCATCACGGAATCTGTGCCTCCAATCGAGTGCTCCTCTTTGGGCTGTGGTGCTGCAGTTAGCATACATCCAGTCCATCCCGTTTTCAGCCACAAGGCGAATGAGACTCTGGGTCAACTCTTCCACGGTTTCATTGAATGCCTCGCTTGGGCTGTGCCCATGTTTACGCAACACATTATACTGGGCCTCAAAGATGCCCTCCAAGCAGCCCATAAGAACCCCACGTTCTCCGGTGAGATCACTATGGACCTCTTTTTCAAAAGTAGTGGGGAAAAGGTACCCGGAGCCGATGGCTATACCAAGGGCAAGGGTTCTCTCTTTTGCCCGGCCAGTGAAATCCTGGAAAACCGCATAGCTGGCATTGATGCCGCTTCCATCCAGGAAATTCAATCGCACATTCCTTCCGGAACCCTTTGGGGCCACCAGGATCACATCAATATTTTCCTGCGGAACCACTTTGGTCTGGTCGCTATATACAATGGAAAACCCGTGGGAAAAATAAAGGGCGTCTCCCTCCTTCAGGCACTGCTTGATCTTTGGCCATGCTTTCTTCTGGCCAGCATCAGATATGAGATACTGGATGACGGTGGCCCGCTCTGCCGCCTCTTCCAGTGAAAAGAGCGTCTCGCCCGGCACAAAACCGTCTTGGACCGCCTTTTCCCAACTCTGGCCCCCTTTTCGCTGGCCTACAATCACAGGAATTCCATTGTCCCTCATGTTCAATGCCTGTGCAGGACCCTGTACCCCATATCCAAGTACGGCCACCGTTTCATCAGTCAATACCTCTTTGGCCTTGTCCAGAGGAAATTCTTCCAGGGTAACCACTTCTTCCAAGACACCACCAAAATCGATCTCTGCCATAGCTGTTCTCCTTTTCCGTAATTGGCCTGCCTTGCCCGCCCTAGTGCTGGTGCTTACTGTAGGAATAAAGCCGGCAAATCAGGCCCGCCCTGCCCGCCCTGGCGCGACATGCCTGAATTAAGCTGTAGTCAATGCAAACCCGGTCTGGGCCAGGGGCGCGACAGCTTTAGCATTGATGTCTGTCCCCGTCATCCCGGCCTGGGCCAGGGGCACAACGTGCTTATACTGATCCACTAAAAAGCCTATAATACCGGTCTTGGCCTGGGGGGCTTCATACTTACAAGCACACAGCCGATTGGCTATGTCTGGGCCGGGGGCGAGTAGTGAAGCCTCCCTGTGCTCCCGCACAGGCCATCCTGACTGTGTCTCAGGATGGCGGAACTCGCCGAAGCAATAACCCGCCTTCGC
>JAIWEZ010000024.1:0-15007 GCA_048631945.1 Gammaproteobacteria bacterium
CGCCATATATTTTTTGTAACACTTTACGAGTCTAAAAAAGGGTCGTTTTGCTCACAGGAGTGAGCAAAATCTGGCCTTTTTCAAAAAGCTAAACTCTTTCCATCTTTTTATCCGTTTCAGGCGGACTATGCCGCTCAAAACAGAAAATTCCCATGCTATCTCAAGTGGACGTTAGGAGGTGTCCTTGAGTAAAAGAAAAAGCAAACACCCGTCTGGACAAACAGGTGAAATCGAAGTGGCCGATGAACTAGAGGCAGGCGCTTCCGAGGAGGCTGAGAAAGGCTCAGCCGAGGAGGAAAGCCTTGAAGAACAGTTCAGAGCTGCTGAAGCAAGGGCCGAAGAAAACTACGATCGACTCCTTAGGGTAACGGCAGAATTTGAAAATTACCAGAAACGTATGGAACGGGAGATGAACGATTTTAGAAAATTCGCCAATGAATCACTAATCAAGGATATTCTGCCGATCGTGGACAACCTGGAGCGGGCCCTCGAAATTCCTTACGAAAATAATGAGAGTGCCTTCAATGGGATGCGGGAAGGCGTCCAGATGACCCTAAAAGGCCTACAGGAAAGCCTTGAGAAGTTTGGTGTTGTCTCTATCGATTCTTTGGACAAGCCATTTGATCCAAATTTTCACCAAGCCGTCATGCAGGAAGAATCTGAAGGGCACCCTGATAATACAGTTTCAAAGGAACTTCAGAAGGGATACGTAATGAGAGAGAGACTTCTTCGGCCAGCCATGGTAGTGGTTTCCAAGAAGCCAGCTTCCAAGCCGGACATCGAGCCACAAACCACTGAGGATGAATATAAAGTTGACATAAACATAAAGTAACTTGAGTATAAGGAGGCAAGTAATGAGTAAAGTTATAGGTATTGATCTTGGCACAACCAACTCGTGTGTGGCTATTATGGAAGGGAAGGAGCCAAAAGTAATTACCAACCCTGAAGGGGCACGTACCACACCGTCCATGGTGGCCACGACCGAAAGCGGGGAACGGCTTGTGGGCCAGGTGGCCAAACGACAGGCAGTGACGAATCCGGAGAATACGGTGTTTGCGGTAAAGCGCCTTATTGGACGAAAGTATGCTTCGGCGGAAGCTCAGCGGGACAAAGAGATCTGTCCTTTCAAGATCACCCAAGCCCCGAACGGGGACGTCCAGGTTGAGATGCAGGGAAAGGCGAACAGCCCCGCCGAAATTTCATCGTATATTCTTCAAAGCATGAAAAAGACGGCTGAGGAATACCTCGGTCAGAAGGTTACCGATGCGGTCATAACGGTGCCGGCCTATTTTGACGACAGCCAACGTCAGGCGACCAAGGATGCGGGTCGGATCGCCGGTCTGAACGTCTTGAGGATTATCAACGAGCCGACCGCTGCCTCTCTGGCCTATGGTCTTGACAAGAAAAAAGATGAGAAAATTGCAGTTTTTGACCTGGGTGGGGGAACCTTTGATATCTCCTTGCTGGAAATCGGCGAAGGGGTATTTGAGGTAAAATCTACCCATGGCGATACCCATCTGGGCGGTGAGGATTTTGATCAGAGGATAATCGATTACATAGCCAATGAATTTAAGAAAGACCAAGGGATCGACATCCGCAATGACAAGATGGCCTTACAGCGTCTAAAGGAAGCTGCCGAAAAGGCCAAGATGGAGCTTTCGACCTCCATGGAAACTGACATCAACCTTCCATTTATTACGGCTGATGCCAGCGGCCCAAAACATCTGAATATGAAGCTGACTCGGGCCAAGCTGGAAGGCCTGGTTGATGACTTGCTGAATAAGCTGGTGGGCCCCTGCCAGACGGCGTTAAAGGATGCAGGGCTAACCCCTTCAGACATTAACCAGGCGATCTTGGTGGGTGGCATGACCCGGATGCCGGCCGTACAGCAGAAGGTGAAAGAGATCTTTGACAAAGAGCCTCACAAGGGGGTGAATCCTGATGAGGTGGTGGCCCTTGGAGCGGCCATCCAGGCAGGGGTTTTGAAAGGTGATGTTCAGGATGTACTATTGCTGGATGTAACGCCACTTTCCCTTGGTATTGAAACCCTTGGCGGTGTATTTACCAAATTGATCGAAAAGAATACTACAATACCTACCAAGAAGAGTCAGATATTCTCCACTGCAGCGGACAATCAGCCTGCGGTTTCGATCCACGTACTTCAGGGAGAACGTGAAATGGCCGAATACAACAAGACACTGGGCCGCTTTGAACTGGTTGGCATACCCCCTGCGCCTCGGGGCCTGCCGCAGATTGAGGTCGCCTTCGACATCGATGCTAATGGGATTGTCCATGTCTCGGCCAAAGATTTGGGAACCGGGAAGGAACAATCGATACAGATCACGGCATCAAGCGGACTTTCGGAAGAAGAGATCGAAAAGCTGAAAAAGGACGCTGAACTGCACGCCGATGAGGACAAGAAGAAAAGGGCACTGGTAGATGCCCGGAACCACGCTGACAGCCTTATCTATCAGACTGAAAAGTCAATGCAGGAAGTGGGTGACAAGGTAGATTCGGGCCTCAAGTCGAATCTCGAGGGGGCCATTGAACGTCTCAAGAAAGCCATTGAAGGGACCGATACCGATGAGATCAAGCGCCTGAGTGAGGAGCTGATGCAAACTTCTCACAAATTGGCAGAAGCAATGTATGCCAAAGCCTCCGGCGCACAGCAGGCAGGCGAGCAAGCTGGTGGGCCTTCCGCACAGGCCGAAGCCGAGGCTCCCAAGGATGAAGACGTGGTGGATGCCGATTTTGAGGAGGTCAAGGAGAATAAGTAATTCCGTAAGGATTGATGGTTTCGTAAAAAGTCAATTTTCCTCACTCCGTGAGCATTTTGGGCGCACTCAAGATGTTCAGCTAAAATGCTAAAACTCGGGCTAACGCCCTCAAACAGTTAGCATTTCTTGACGCTGAACATATTGAGTGCTTTTCTCCCAAAATGCTCAATGTCGTTCGCAAAAGACTTTTTACGAAACCGTCAAATAAAGGAATTTCTTTATCGGCGCAGAGAGGAGTGTTCTGTTCTTTCGAACAGCCGTTTGATGTTGTCTTTGTGGCGAATGAATATTAGTAGGGCCATGATAAAGGCACACCCTGTTATGGGAGCAGAGTGCGTAGCAAGCCATATGGACCCTGGGAGAATAGCTGCTGCAGAAAGAGAACCTGCCGAGGAATACCCCCAGCAGCACAGCACGAAGATGTAAACCAGTACGCAAACCAGGAGCGCAAAGGGTGATATAACAAGGAAGCAACCCGCAGCAGTGGCCACTCCTTTGCCCCCCTTGAAGCCCAAGAATACGGGAAAGAGATGACCGGCAAAGGCGGAAAGGGCTACCAGGCAGACCAACACCTCCCCTTTCCAATCCGAAACTCCCAACCAGGAGATCCCTACAAGCACGGGTATGGCACCCTTAAAGAGGTCTCCCCCAAGAGTCATGAGCCCGGGCATCTTTCCGGCTACCCGAAATACATTGTAGGCCCCTATGTTTTTGCTGCCGGCGGACCTCACATCCACACCGCTAAAGATGCGAGTCCAGATCACACCCCAGGGTAAAGAACCCAGAACATAGGCAAACGGCAGCAAGAGCATGGTCTTGCAGATCATGGTGATTAAGGGATAGCTAATTCTTGCCTCGGACAGAGTTGTCGATCCCGTCTTGACACAGGGGAATGTACTCAAGGGCCTTACGATGAACCTCTAGGTCAGTGTAAGACCTGAGCACCGTGTTGAAACGTTCCAGTGCGGCTTTGTAGTGCTTGGTCTTATAGTAGAACATGCCTACATAGAACTCATGTTCAGCCAGGTTTCTGTTACAGACCGTTATGTGTTCCTTGGCCTTTTTGGCATACGAACTGGCGGGATAGGTATGGATCAGCCTTTCAAATGCCTGAAGTGCCTCCCGGGCCATAGTTTGATCTCTGTCGATGGAGTAGAGCCTATCAAAATAGCAGCGCCCTATCTGATAAACCACATAGGGTACGGCCTCATTCTTAGGATGAAGGTTTTCGAATTCCTCATAGGCAAAAATGGCTTCCTCGTACTCCTTGAGGTGGTAGTGGGCATCCCCTATCTTGAGTTCGGCTAAGATGGAGTACTGGCTGAATGGATACCAGTCCTTCAGTTTTTCAAAAGATTTTATTGCCTTTCTGTAGTCTTTGTCTCTGAAGGCCTCCGTCCCCTCCTCGGCAAGCTCCCGGGCTGTCTTTTCCTCTTTGGTCTGAAACCAGGCACAACCAAATAGCTGCAGTACCAGCCACAGCACGATGGGAAAATAGAATAGCTTCCTCAGATTCATAAAAGCATCATTAGGCGCTTAGCGCCGCAACATCGACAAAAGATTGTCTATGTTATGTAACGTGTTGTTTTTGTATTTGTTACAGATGCTGGATACTGGTCGCTGGATCCTGGATAAACCGGAATCAAAAATCAAGGACCATACATCCAGTATCAAGTATCAAGAATCCAGAAACCAGCATCAAATCTTTTTTGGTTCTGGCTTGTCCGGGCTATGAATTTGCCTGCTTTTTTGCGTATTCTGCGGCCTGGATCCCTGCCACGCACCCTTCGCCCACGGCCTTGGCTATTTGCAATGGCGGGCCTGCAATATCTCCAGCCGCATACAGGCCTGCGATGTTGGTTTCCTGTTTCTTGTTGGTTTCGATAAAGCTAACGGTTTCTTGATCAAAGAAGACCCCGAGGTTGGCCGCCAGTTCCAGGGCACCCTTTGCCCCAAGCTCAACAAAGATACCGTTCACCTTAAGTATCTCACCGTTTTTTAACAACACACTTTCCACCTCGTTTGTTCCAATGATTTCCTTAACCCAGGTGTCTTGTATGACCTTTACCTGGCTCTGTTTCAGTTGCTCGTAAAGCGTGTCGGTGATCATAAGTTTCCGGTAAATCAGGTACACGGTTTTGGCGTACGACAAGAGGGTCACTGCACCGGTTACGGCCGCGCTTTCGTTGCCCACTACAGCCACATCAAGGCCTTTGTAAAAGTTGGCATCGCAATCCACGCAATAGCTTACACCGCGACCCACAAGCTTCTTTTCTCCTTTCACCCGGAGTTTTTTTCGGGCAACTCCCATAGAAAGGATAAGGGTCCTTGAAGTAAAGGTTGCACCACTTTCTGTAATAAGGCTAAAAAGGTTATCTTCATTTCTTGTTTCGATAATGTCTTCTTCCAGACAAACAGCTTCAAAGCTTTCAGCCTGCTTCCTTCCTGCCTCAAGAATCTTCTTTCCCGAGATGGTTTTTTCGTAGCAGCAATAATTGGCTATGTGGGCCTTGTAAAGACTGCTGTTACGTGGTTTTCCAAAGACAATAACCTTTGCCTTCTTGCTGGCGGCATGGATAGCCGCCTGAAGCCCGGCAGGTCCGCAGCCTATTATGGCAACATCGTATAAATGCTCAGCCATTTAAAGTGCCTTTTTCACCAATACTTCGAGGTGGGATTTAGGCACAGCACCAACGACTTGGTCAACTACCTTTCCGTCTTTGAAGAGGATCAGGGTGGGAATAGCCCGAATGCTGTATTGTGTTGGGGTGTTGGGGCTGTTGTCCACATTGCATCTGGCAAAAATGACGCTATCGCCGTATGCCTCTTCCATTTCCTTCATAACTGGAGCGATAGCCTTGCATGGGCCGCACCAGGGTGCCCAAAAATCCACCAGGGCAGGTTTGTCAGCTTTTAATATTTCTGACTCAAAATTGTTGTCATCAACATCCAAAACACCTTGTCCCATAGTCATACTCCTTTTCCTATATTTGCTAAGCTGGCCAACGATTCTTCATACGCTTATTTATAATCACACTGTATGGAGTTTGTCAACTTCAACACTGCAACCAGTATCAACTTTAATATGAATGAAGGCATGATACTAACTGCCTTTCTCCTTGACACCCGGCTATTATGGTGTTAGCAATTTCTCTGATATGGGCCGTTAACTCAGTCGGTAGAGTATCTGCCTTTTAAGCAGAGAGCCGCTGGTTCGAGTCCAGCACGGCCCACCAACGTCCCCATCGTCTAGCCAGGTCCAGGACACCGGCCTTTCACGCCGGCAACACCGGTTCAAATCCGGTTGGGGACGCCAGCGATAACAAGGAGTTAGCCGCATGAGGTTAACTCCTTTTCGTTTTTGGTTGCAGATAGATTGCGGATGGTTGCGTCGTCATCAAGTCCGTTAACGGCCTCTTTATTGCCCCCAAGGGCCAGGTGTCCGTAAATATCGACTGTTACTTTGATGCCCTTACCGGGCCTTATACGCCAATGAGCGAAGCTTCTCATAGCCGAAGAGTTCGTCTCTGACCATTGAGCCTTCCTTGATCTCCACTTGAAAACCCTGCTCGATAGCAGCAACTACCGTTTCCTTGACTTGATCCCACAAAGGTTTTTTCCCGGTCTCGTGTTGTACAGACGTCAGGGGCTCTACCACTTTATCCCGTATCTCTGGGGGCACCCACACCACGCGCAAGAAATCTCGCGTATCGAGAGGACCCGCAAAGACTACCGCATTGATCACCGCTATACCTTCCACCTCAGAGATGACAAAGGTCGCGATTTTGTCTCCCCGTACCCGAATGCTTCCCCGGTGCTTGTACCAAGCCTCTTTGACTCCGAGATCCTCTATGATTTTTAATAGGATGTGACCCATCTTCTGATAAGCCGCATCTATGTCCTTGATAAGATCCCCCTGGAGGATTAACTGTATGAAGGCCGTACTTTCAGGGTGGGCAAAGACCATATTGCGCTCCCCGGTCAGGATCACCTGATCCAGGTCTGGCAGCTCCGGCCGGATCTCATTGATCATGGGGGCAAAGTTGGTCAAGGCAATGAGGCATTTGGCACCGGAGTCTTTAAGGATGTGCAGGATTTCTCCGCCTTTATACAGGGTGTTGAAGGGCACGGCTACCGCCCCGAGCTTCAACGTGCCGACAAGGGTATAAACAAACTCCGGGATGTTCGGAAGCATGATGGCGATCCTGTCTCCTTTTATTACACCCAGCCCCTGGAGACCGTTGGCCACCCGATTGGCCCGGAGGTTCAATTCCTTATATGTTATGGCCTCCCCTTCAAAGCGAAGTGCCACCAAGTCAGGAGAGGATGCTGCCCACGTTTCAATCGACTGAACCAGGCCCAGTCTCTTTTTGTTCAATTTTGCGCTCATCACGGTAATCGTCTATGAGTTCCTTTTTCAGGACTTTCCCTGTCACACTCATGGGGAGGATCCCCATGAAAAAGATCTCATCCGGCACCTTGAAGTTTGACAAGGACTGTTTGCAATGGCTGACAAGCTCTCTTGCCGAAACCTCTCCCCTCGTTGTGACAAAGGCGACAATTTCCTCCCGTTCCCCCTTTCTTCTACCAATGACCGCAGCCTCCTTTACCACCGGATGACTCATAAGGACGTCCTCCACCTCCCTTGGAGAAATATTGAGTCCTCCCTTGATGATGATTTCCTTTTTGCGATCTGTGACAAAGAAGTAGCCATCCTGGTCCTGATATCCTATATCACCGGTGAGAAACCAGCCGGCCCTGAAGGCCTCTTCCGTATCTTGCGGAAGGTTGTAATAGCCTGCTGTGACTCCTTCTCCTCTTATGGCGATCTCTCCCACCTTCCCTAACGCAAGTTCTTTGCCATCGCCATCCACGACCTTCATTTCAAACCCGGGAAGAGGCACACCAATAGAGCCTGCCTTGCAAACACCATCCGGGGGGGTGAGGCAACAGGCGGCTACGGTTTCAGTCAGGCCGTACCCTTCAAGGACCCGGCACCCTGAACACCTCTCAAAGGCTTCAATCATCTCTTTGGGCAACGGAGCCGCCCCTGAAAGACACAATCGGAGGGTATCAGGGAGGCGCACCTTTTTCCGTTGGAGCAGCGTGAGGAGGTGGCCAAACATGGTGGGGATAGCGATCATCAATGTTGGACGACTCTCCATGATGGTTCTTAGCAAGTTGCCAGGACTATATTGGGGGACCAGGACGATGCTTGCCCCGTGAATCAACCCTGTATGGAGGACGTTTGAAAGCCCGAACACATGAAAGAAAGGGAGGACCCCGATAATTTTGTCTTTTGGGGTTACATCCAGCGCCTGTTCCGTAGATTGCTGCTCGCACAAGAAATTCTTGATTGTGAGCTTCACCCCTTTGGGTCGGCCTGTGGTGCCCGAGGTGTAGAGGATACAGGCCATGTCTTCAGGGGTCGTGGAGACGGGGGCAAATTCGTCGCTAGCCTTTAGCACCATTTCTTCAAAGTTAATTGTTTCTGCCGGACGCAGGCTCGCTCTGCCTGACCTCGGCTGGTATGCCACATCCACATCATGCTCGGATGCTGCCTCGTGGTCTACTGCAACATCCACACCTGCTAATATCCCCTTCCGGCCTACCCCTTGAATGATCACAGTGCCTGCTGTGACGCTGGAGGCGAGCAGGTAACGTCCTGCTATTTGGCCCTCGACAATGGCCCCAGGCAAGGCCATGATATCAGCCACATCCCCAGCGGGCTTAAAGATAAGCCGCCATTGCCCTTTACGCCTTTTTCGAGAGAAAATCTTCCACTTCATCAAAAAACACCCGAATCACCACGTCACCAGGTGGACTGGTGACTAAGCTTATCACCACAAAGAGTGTAACATTGATCAGAAGTGTGGGGATGGCCGGATGGAGACCAAACAACACAGGCTGATAGATAAACCCAACAATCAGGTAGAGCGTGCCGGCAACGATCCCGGTTACTGCCCCCTCCTTGGTAGCTCTTTTCCAGAGAATACCCCCGACTAGAGACGGCCCCCACTGGGCAAACCCTGGAATCGCAATTCCCAACAGGTATTGAGCCAGCTCAACAGGATACCAGAAGGCAATGACCATGCTCAGCAAGAGAATACCAATGACCGAAAGTTTGGTCGTCCGGATGAGAAATTGGTCACTGCCCTTGGGGACAAAGAGACCGTGGATGACGTCCCTGGCCACGATAATGCTCGACGTCATGAGCTGGACTGCGGCAGTGGAAATGGCTGCTGCAATGACGCCCATGAGCACAAATACCGAAAACCAAGGAGGGAGGTAACTGGTTATAATCATTTGCACAATGTTATCTGCATCCTTGCCTGAAACAGGCGGGACCAGAGTGCCTGGCATGTGACTGATGGCAGGTGCCACCAGAGAACCCCAGATAAAGGGAATCGTGTAAAAGAGCATACCGGCCACGATAAGGGCCAGGGCAGGCATCCACTTGAATATGGTTTTATCCTGGGCAGTCATGGTGCTGATGACGATGTGAGGCCATGTAAAGGCCAATGCTCCGACCAAGAACACAATAGAGGTAGCAGCCGGCCTGAACAACCCCTCAGGGCCGGGTGTGGTGAGAAGGGCAGGCTCTTTGCTCTGAAGAATCTCCACAGCCCCTGAAAGGCCTTCTGGAAAGACCCTGACTATGACAAAGATGAGGGATCCCAGGAAAGCAACCGTGTAAACCAGACCAAGGAGCACATTGACCCACGCTGTAATGCGCATGCCGCCCAGAAAAACAATGAGAATCAGAAGCAAGGAGATGTAAAGGATGCCCACAACAGGCGGAACCCCTAGCAAAGCCTTCAGCCCCAGGCCCACCCCCAGAGACTGATCAGCAATGTAGGGAATAATCGAACCAAGAAGCACCACGGAGATGATGAGTCTTAGCCCCGGTGACTCATACCTGGCGGCCATGGCCTCAATGGGCGACAAGAACCGATTCAACCGGCACACTGCCCAAAGCCGTGGACCAATGAACATGTACAGGATGACAAAGCCTGCAACGCAGCCCCATATGAAATATACAAACCCGGGCCCGTGCTGGTACAGGATGCTCGGATAGGCGTAAAAGGTCCATACACTTGAGATGGCAAAGAGGGAAAAGAAAAACATGACCGCAATGCCGATACCCCTGCCTGCAAGCATGTAGTCTTCCGCTGTTTTGGCCGAAACCTTGTAACCGTACACGGCCATGAGCAGGACCACAACACCAAAGGCAGCTAAAACAATGATTATCATCACGGGTTATAATCCTGGTTTCGGCCTAAGTATTTGAAGTATTTCTTCAAGGGCTGTTTCAAAACCCTTTTCCTTCGATTCAACGAAAGGGCCAATATTTAAGGAAATAAATAAGATAGGCACAGAGCCAGATCAGCAAGAAAATAATGCCCGCAGCAAATGGGAGGCTGATCCATCCCATAATGATAACCGGCCTGGAAAATAAAGGGGTGACTGCAAATAGCCCCACTACAGACAGTAGCAGGACTAAGAGAAAAATCCGGCCTGCTCGATGTGCAAATACCTCTCTCAATACATCCTCCTCAATATCCCCCCATGATTTGCCTGGTTAATCTCTTAACATGTTTATATCACATACGTTCTGCGCCGTCCTTATGTCAAGTTATAAAATCTTCACACGATTTTGTATGTTCCTGCCAGAGGCAAGCAGGTTCAGGCGGCCTTTTTCAAAAAGCTAAACTTTTACGAAAAGTAGAATTTTTGTAACAATTTAGCGCTTTCAAAAACCCTGTTTTGCGAACGACATTGAGCAATTTTGGAAAAAGATTTAGGATGAGCCTGGCGTTAAGAATTGCAAACTGTTTGAGGGCGTTAGCCCGAGTTTTTGCAATTTAGCCAGGCGAATCGAAAATCCCAAAATTGTTCACAGGAGTGAGTAAAATCTGGGTTTTTTCAAAAGGCTAAACCCCTACATAATATTATTAAAACAAAGGAGTACACAAAGAAGCAATCATGATAAAAGGACGCATCGTTGGAACGGGTTCAACAACGCCTAAGAGGATACTAACGAATCAAGACCTTGCAACCATAGTAGATACAACTGACGAATGGATCATGCGGCGGACCGGGATCAAAGAACGCCGAATCTCTTCAGAGGGCCAAAGCGAGAACACCTCCGATCTGGCTACAAAGGCATCTTTAAGGGCCTTGGAGATGGCAGGGATTTCGGCCGAGGACCTGGATTTGATAGTGATTGGCACGGTGACACCAGATCGTCAGTTTCCATCGGTAGCCTGTTTTGTTCAAAAGGCGCTTAAGGCGAGCAAAGCAGTCGCTTTTGACGTCTCTGCCGGATGTTCAGGTTTTCTTTATGCCATGTCTGTTGCAGATAATGCCATTGCAACGGGGAACTGCCAGAACGCTCTGGTCGTTGGAGCGGAACGTCTTTCCTCCGTTACAAACTGGGAGGATCGATCTACCTGTGTGTTGCTGGGCGACGGTGCTGGTGCAGTAATCCTGACTGCTCATGCAGGAAACGACGGCATCCTCTCAACCCACTTGCAGTCTGATGGCAGTTTTTGGAACCTTCTCTATTCCACCGATGGAACCGCCAAGATCCCTGAAATCCTGAATACTATTGAAGGAAAGCCTTTTTATCTCAAGATGGAAGGAAACCGGCTTTTCAGAAAGGCAGTTGAGTGCTTGAGCGGCATTGCCGCGTCGGCCCTTGAACACCACAACCTTTCAAGTGCAGACATCACATTGATGGTTCCCCATCAGGCCAACCTCAGGATCATCAAGGCCGTAGCAGAAAGGCTGTCTATACCGATGGACAGGGTCTACACCAACATCCAAAAGTACGGAAACACCTCATCAGCCACTATCCCCATTGCCCTTGACGAAGCCAACCGGGAAGGCCTGTTAAAGCCAGGCGACTACGTGCTCTTGGTTACCTTTGGAGCCGGCTTGACTTGGGGTGCATCTATAGTAAAGTGGTCCTTTTAATATAATCCTTCCTATCCCAAAATATACGCCAAAACGGGTGATGTGAGGCATTGGATAGAACTGTTTTGTTTTGACACCTAACACGGTTTTCTGATAGAGATTTCCCATGCCCGCCCGCCTAGAAATCACCCTCAAACCCGATCTTTTTGATGCCGAAGGGTCCGCTGTCTGCAGGAAGGCGAACGACTATTTTGGATTCAGTCTTGAGTCTGTTCGGACTATCTCCATGCTTACCATCGATATGGACCTCACCCCGGATCAGCTTGAGGTCATCCGAACAGAGATTTTTACCAATCCTGTCACCCAGATTTCCTCTTACAAGCCTCTACCCATTGATTTTGACTCGGTTCTGTGGGTGGGCTATCGGCCCGGAGTCCGGGATAATCCTGGAAGCACAGCCGCTGAAGCGGTGCAAGACCTTCTTCGTATCCGTTTGAAACCGCACGAGGCTATCTACACTTCAAAAAGGTATTGCCTGAGGGGTGGCAACCTCTCCTTTGAAGATGCAGACCGCATCGCCCGGGAGCTTCTTGCCAATGACACCATCCAGCAGTGGAAAGTCTTTTCCAAAGAGGATTGGGACCCCGAGACCGGTGTCGGGACCATCATCCCGAAGGTGCGACTGGACCATAAACCGACCGTCACTGTGATCCCCATTGATAGCGACGTAGCCCTCATGCGCGTCAGCAAGGAACGCGGTCTGGCCCTGAACCCCAACGATATCTCCTCGATTAGGGCTTATTTCCTTAGAGAAGATGTGCTGGCACAGCGCCAGGCATGGGGTCTTTCTGCACCCACCGACGTTGAACTGGAATACATCTCTCAGGCCAGAAGCGATCACTGCAACCACAACACCTTTAAGGGCCTGTTCCACTACCGCGACCTTGCCACGGGCGAAACCCAAGTTGTGGACGACCTCTTTGCGACCTGTATCGAAGCCCCTACTCTGGCCATTCAAAAGGAAAAGCCTTGGGTGATCTCGGTCCTCTGGGACAATGCGGGTGTCGGTCGCTTTAACGATGACTATTATTACGTGATCACAGGCGAAACCCACAACTCCCCGTCTAATATGGAGGCCTACGGAGGGGCCATCACCGGAATCGTCGGGGTCTACCGCGACCCCATGGGAACTGGCAAAGGCTCCAAGCTGATCATGGGGATGTACGGATACTGTGTAGGGTCCAGGAACTATCAGGGTGAGCTTAAACCCCATCTTCACCCGAAACGTCTCTTGGATGGCGTCATCGAAGGGGTGCGCGACGGGGGCAACAAAAGTGGCGTCCCCACGCCTTTTGGCCAGGTCTGGTTTCACGAAGGATACCTGGGCAAGTGCTTAGTCTTTGTCACGGCCATCGGGCTGATGCCTTCGCAGATAAATGATGAGCCCGCCGAGAAGAAAACGACTTCTCCCGGTGATCTGATCATCATGTGTGGGGGCCGAGTGGGAAAGGATGGTATACACGGTGTGACTGCGGCCTCTGAGAGCTTCTCTGCCCATACCCCTGCGGGTCATGTCCAGATTGGAGATCCTTATACGCAAAAGAAGATGCACGATTTTCTCTTAGAGACCCGTGACCAGGGACTTATTTCCTTCATCACGGACAACGGCGGCGGCGGGCTCTCCTCATCCATTGGGGAATCGGCCCGGTTCAGCAATGGGTGCGTGGTTGAACTTGAAAAGGTACCTCTAAAATATGAGGGTCTGGACCAGTGGGAAATTTGGATTTCCGAATCTCAGGAGCGCATGACAGTTGCCGTCAAACCCGAGCACCTGGAACAATTTGCAGAGCTTTCCAAAAAACATGCAGTGGAGAGCACCGTGATCGGTAGGTACACGGATTCCGGCAAACTCCATATCACCTATGACGGTCAGACCTGCGCCTATGTGGATATAGATTATCTGACCTCGCAGTTTCCCCAGTGGACCTTTGAGGCCGAATGGACCCCTCCGGAAATGCGTGGGCTGTATGAGCCTGTGCTGGGTGAACCGGAAGATCAATCCGGTTTGCTCCTGGACATTCTTTCTCGACCTAATCTTTCTTCCAAGGAGTGGATCATCCGGCAGTACGATCATGAGGTGCAAGGGACAAGCGTTATCAAACCCCTTGTCGGAAAAGGTCGAGACGTGAACAGCGATGCGGTTGTAATCCGGCCCGTGCTGGACTCGGTCCGCGGGCTGGCTGCGGCCCAGTCCCTGCTGCCCGCCTATTCCCAGATCGACACCTACCACATGGTCGCATGCACGATTGATGAGACAGTGCGGCGCGTTGTAGCCGTAGGCGGGGACCCGGACCATATAGGTGGCGTTGACAACTTTTGCTGGCCCACCATACAGTATGACCCAATCGACAACCCGGACGGCAAGTATAAAGCCGCACAACTTGTCCGGGCAAACTTGGCCTTGAGGGATGTTTGCGCGGCTTACGGAATCCCGCTACTTTCAGGCAAGGACAGCATGTACGTGGACGGCCACGTTAGGGGCCGATACGGTGAGACCCGCAAGGTCTCAGCGCTGCCCACACTGCAATTTTCTTGCACAAGTGTCATTCCAGACATAACCCACTGTGTGACCATGGACTGCAAGTTTGCCGGGGATCTTGTCTATGTCCTGGGTGAAACCAGAAATGAGCTGGGCGCTTCTGAATATTATGAACACTTAGGATATGTTGGGCTGCGCGTGCCTGAACTCCGGCCCGAGCCCTCAATGAAACTTTATCAGGCTTTGTGCAGGGCCGTCCAGGAAGAGCTGGTGGTATCATGCCGCGGCATCTATCGTGGGGGACTGGGTGTGCATTTGGCCTTGGTGGCAATGGGTGGAATGCTGGGCATGAGCATCGACCTGGCCAAGGTGCCCAGGGTGGAAGCGGACAAAGACGATGTCATCCTTTATTCAGAGACTCCCGGCCGATTCATTGTAACCGTTGACCCCAAGCATCGCTTGTCCTTTGAGGACCTTTTTCATGACTTGCCCCACGCATGTGTCGGGACGGTCTCAAGAGGGCCCGACCTTGAAATCAAAGGTCTGGACGGAAAGCCGATTATCCACTTACCGGTCCCTGAACTGAAGGCGGCCTGGAAACGCCCCTTTGGGGGACTTGTGTGACAAGTAGCAAAATCTATAGTTTAGTTTCTGAAACTTCTCAATAATTTCGGGTGATTCCTTGTCACTGGCATCTCCTGTCATTGCGAGGAGCGTTAGCGACGAAGCAATCTCCTTGCCATAAAAGAGATTGCTTCGCTTCGCTCGCAAT
>JAIWEZ010000025.1:0-14718 GCA_048631945.1 Gammaproteobacteria bacterium
GAGGCTACCTTTGTCCCAGATCTCGTAGTCGGCGAACTCGTCATCGGGCGACAGAAACGGGTGCGCTTCGCCGTCGCCCTTTATTTGGGTGGCCTCGTAGAGGGGCTCCCAACGCATTCTGGCCTCGGCATACTCCCGGTCGAAGGGCTTGCCGTTGAACGATTCGATCAGCGGGAACATGGTGCCGTTGCTGAGATTGCCGTTGTGGGCGATGGCCAGCATCTGGCCGCCCGTCTTCTCTTCATAACTCTCCATCCACTTCCACAGATCCCGGGGGTCTTCGCTGCCTGTTGACCCGAGGGTCGTCAACGGCTCCATCTGGCTGGCCTTCGTGCCGTCATCCTTACTTTGATGGGTTATCTCCATATATACTTATACCCGACCTCGAACGAAAAATCGTAAGGCCTATCGGAACCCACACCGAACGAGGGTAATATCCAAATGCTGTGCCCCTTGGAGCCCACGAACTTGTCAAGCATCATTCCACCCTGCAATTCCAGCAGCATGAATTCCCTGCTATTCTCGTAATCAAGAACAATCTGGGGATCGATATAGGCCCAGTACTGATTTTGAGCGAATGTTTTGACCAAGAAAAAATCGATCAATCCCTGATGGACCCGGCTGCGTCCGTCGTCTTCATCGATGCTGATCTTGTGCTGATATCCCGGCACAAAAATGCTCCCAGGGCCAAGGGGGTTGAAGATGGGGAGAAAGACCAGGGGTGCCACCGTCCACGCTCCCGCGCCCAGAGAATCTTCCGACGCGGTGTTGAGAAAGAACTCGACGCCCAGTGCCACAGCCAGCTTCTTCTGCATGTTCATATAGGGAATGGTCATGAAACGAACGTCTATGTCGCCGAACCCGAAATCATCCACGTCATCGGTGCCGTCGTCGTTGAAATCGGCCTTGAGGTCAACTGCGCGGAGCTTGCTGCGGAACTGCCATTTGCCGTCGGCAAAAGGCGCCCGGAACTCGAAGGTCGTGATGTTCTGCCCACCGTCTCCGGCCGTGTTGAGCCACTGATACTCGTTGTACAGCCTCGCATCGAAGGTGAAGTTCATGGGGTTCGTGCCCGTCTTGTCCTTCTCAAACTTAGCCTTTACGTCCTCCTTCGCCGCAGCTTCTGCTTCATCCTGGGCTAGGGCACTCGTTGACACCCAACCTGCAATCAAAAGGCCTGCAAGGATTGTACTGAAAATGATAGTTCTAAAATTCATATCTTGTCCCTCCTTCTTTGAATTTGTCAAACCATAGGAATTGTCCTGATCCACTGTCTACTGTCCATTGTCTATTGATCACTGATAACTGATCACCGATCACTGTTTACTGTTTACTTCTTCGGCTCGTAAGGATCCTTAGTTCCAGGTTTGATCGGCGGCTCCTTCCGCAGCGACACCACATGCTGGATCAGCTGAGGCATGGCTGCCTTTGCCACCCACGTGTGGGGGAAGGTCACGCTTTCACGCTCCCCTGGATCTTTATAGAGATTGTAAATTTTCGGCATGCCGTATTCCTTGACCTCGCCGAAGATCGTGTCTATCTCCTTGAAGTTCATCTTCCAGTTGCGCCACTTGACACCGTAGACATCATTGCCCATGTAGCAGATGACCCCTTCGCGGCCGGACTTGTCCGTCTTGCCGAGGAAGAAGTCGCGCATTTCGATGCCGTCGATGACGCGGTCGTCCGGCACCTTGCCGCCGGCGATCTTCGCCAGGGTCGGGAACAGATCCATCTCGTGGACGATCTCGTCACTGGATCTCCCGGCGGGAATCTTGCCGGGCCACCGGATCGCGAAGGGAACCCTCAGGCTGCCCTCGAAGCCCGTGAAGAGGGTGCCGCGCCAGGGGCCGGCGGTTCCCTGGAAGCTGGTCTCGACCGTCAGGGTGTTGGTGCCCTGGGACGCCTCGGGTCCATTGTCGGCAGTGAAGATGACGATGGTGTTGTCACGTATGCCCAGGTCGTCGATCTCATCGAGTATCATCCCCGTATACGCGTCGATCTGCATCAGCAGATCAGCCCAGGCGCCGTTGCCGGACTTACCCGCGAAATCCGGGTGCGGCATCGTGGGATAGTGCGTCGCCGTATAGGGAACAAAGAGGAAGAACGGCTTCTTCGCCTTCACCTGCCTCTTCATGAAGTCGATCGACTTCTCCGTGAGGACCTCATCGATCAACGGACGGAAGTCCAGACGGTACGGACGCACCGTCTTGGGCGTCTCGCCCTTCTTCGCCTCCATGACAAAGGAAGCTTCCTCAAGACCGCTCTCGTTGAATCCCTCGAGGTCCATGTAGGGCGCCTCATCGGTCGAGTTGGGTATCCCGTACCACTCATCAAAACCCTGGTCCGTGGGGAAGCGGCCCGGGGTGCGGCCCAGGTGCCACTTGCCGAACATGCCGGTGGCATAGCCGGCGTCCGAGAGCATCTCGGCCATGGTGACTTCCCACTGCACGAGGCCATACACGCCGCCTCCCTGCGGAGCCTTTGTTGTGCCGCTGCGGATCGCATAGCGGCCGGTCATGATCGCGGACCGCGACGGCGTGCATTGCGATTCGACGTTGAAGTTTGTCAGGCGCAGACCTTCGGAGGCCAACGTGTCCATCCGGGGCGTGGCCGCTCCCCGGATGATTCCGCCGCCGTTGAAGCCGGGCTCACCCCAACCGAAGTTGTCCAAAAAGACGAGGACGATGTTCGGTTTTTTGGCAGCGAATGCTGTTCCAAAAGTCATTGTCAGTGCAACAAACACAACCAATACTGCTACTGATAACTTCTTTGAGTGTCTCATGTCTTCCTCCCATTTATTTATGGTGGTTCTTCGATTTACGTTGCAGGCCAAGCCGCGCCTCATAAACGGTTATGAAAATTGTTCAATGTGATGTTGCGCTCTTTCGTTGTTGCGACTCAATCAGTTCTCTGGCCAATTCAAGGCCCCCGGTTTTCGAAACTTCGGCTATGTTCATTGCGAATGTCTCGCCAAGTACTTTGGCTGCACCGATTAATACCTTGAACTCGTTTGATTGGAAATGTTTCTCCATGGCTTGGCGTGTCTTCCACTCGCCAACCAGGCTATAGGTGTTTTCCTTTTCGGTATCCCGGTACACGCTGTAACCGAGACAACCTTTTTCTTTACGAATTTTGGTCGAAAGCGAGCACATGCTTTTGACAAATTCATCGGTCTTGTATTGCTTGATTTCGGTCTTTAATCGATAGGTAAGCATGTTTTACTCCAGTGATTCCGAAAAAGAATTTATTTAGCGTCGGTAGCTTCTACAGAATTGTATCGCAAAGACCTTGCCATTCGAACGAACAGCAACGGTTTTGCCTTAACTGCCCGAAAATTATATAAATGTTGGTCTTGATGGCCATTTTAGAGGTTGAAAAAAGGAACAAAAAACACCAAATATGGTTTTCAAACCATATTTGGTGTTTTTTGAGGATAGGATTGGAGTTCGGAATTCGGAAAGTGGACCAGCCGTCGTCCCAAAAGAACGGGACTATGGCGCGGCAAGCATAGGAAGTTGGAAAAAAGGGATGAGGTGATTAGGGGTGAATTTTTATAAATATCAAACTTTCATTATTGGGGTTTTGGCCTCTTAATACCGAGTTTCTTCATGCGGCCGCGAAGCGTATTGACATGCATCCCTAAGGTTGAAGCTGCACTGTTTTCACCCCCGATCCTCCAGTTCTTGGCTTTCAGAACCCGCAGGATATACTCGCGCTCCATTTCCTCAAAAGATTTAAGGTCGCTGAGCGCAGTGTCCCCGATTTGGGGAAGTTCAAAATTCAGCTTCTTCCCCTGGGCGGTAATCAATGCACCTTCGACAGCATGCTTCAATTCTCTCACGTTGCCGGGCCAGGGGTAGCTCTGTAACATCTGCATGGTGCGTTTGGGGATTTCGCCTCCGCGTTTTCCCATTTTTCTTGCGAGTTGGTCCACAAACCATTTGACCAGCAGGGGAATGTCTTCCGGGTGTTCACGCAGCGGAGGCACCGTAATCGGAAAAACCTTCAGCCGATACCACAGATCCTCCCGGAAACGGCCTTTACGCACTTCTTCTTCAAGAACACGGTTTGTGGCGGCGATGATGCGGGCATCGGATTGCAGTGTGCGGGGGCTTCCCAGTCTTTCAAACTCACCGCTTTCAAGCACGCGCAGCAGTTTGGCCTGAAGCTCGAGCGGCAACTCGCCGATTTCGTCCAGGAAGAGCGTCGATCCCTTGGCCAGTTCGAAGCGCCCGATCTGGGTCGTCGTCGCCCCGGTAAAGGCCCCCTTTTCCCGGCCGAACAACTCGCTTTCAATCAATTCTCCGGGCAGTGCCGCACAGTTCACCTTCACCAATGCCCGCTTACCATAGGGGCTGAGCTCATGGAGGGCTCGGGCCATAAGTTCTTTACCTGTCCCGGTTTCCCCCATGATCAACACGGGAGAATCTGTGGTGGCGACTTGCTCAATTCTGTGCAGCACATATTTCAGCGATTCGCTCTCACCGATGATATTTTTAAAATTGTGTTCCAGTTTTATTTCATCTTGCAGGTAGGCGCTCTCGGCTTCGAGCTGTTCCTTTAAGTTTTTGATTTCCTCATAGGCATTTCGAAGCTCAGCTTCAGCATTTTTCTGGTCGGATATGTCTACATAGGTATTTATTATATTAACTACCTTGCCGTTTATATCTTTGATTGGATATAAGTGGCACTGGATCCATGGTGATTTAAGTCCTATAAGATTCTCAATTTCAAAATCCTCTGCTGTTTCATTTGCATCATATATAATCGGCGGCAATATGATATGTTCACCTGAGAAAGCTTTCTCTACCAGGTGGTTTATTCCCATTTTCTTTATTTGCGGGTCCGTAAGCATGTTATACTTTTCCATTGTTTCTGCTGCACCCACCTCATCTACTCCCCATAGTTTACGCCAGGAGGAATTTGACTGTAAGATTTTTCCATCCAGCGATAATATTTCAATGGGCATAGGAGACTGCTCTATTAAACTTCGGAAACGCTCTTCGCTTTTCCTCATTTCTTCTTCAGCCCTTTTGCGTGATGTGATGTTTATGTGGGCCACGATCACCCCGCCCTTTTGTCCTTGAAAGGGCGTAACGGTCATCAAAAACCAGCGTTTTTCAGTTGGTGAATCACAGGGATACTCCAGCTCAAACAATTCGGAGGAGCCATCGAGTACAGAGCGAATACCATCAAGGGCTTCAACCACTGTCTCATCACCGCTATCTGAAGCTTCCCGGCAGATCTTTAGATAGTTCACACCGGGTCCGACACCATCCAGGGAATTGGCATCATTTTCCCGGGCAAATTGTATCCAGCTTTGGTTAACAGTTAAAATATTACCTTCCCGATCCAACACCGCTATGTGTTCCGGCAACGACATCAACACGGATTGATTGAATTCTTTACTCTGCTGTAAACCTTCCTCTGCCTGTTTTCTCTCAGTAATGTCTGTAATAGAGCCGGACATTCGTGTAGCTTTGCCCGTTTTATCCCATAGGGCCTGACCTCTGGCATGAAACCAGCGGTATTCCCCGGATTTGGTTTGAAGGCGAAAATCAATATTGTAGGGAACATGTTTCTTAAGATGATTTTCAACGGCCAATCTGGCAGCCTCATAATCGTCGGGATGTAATTGATTCCAAAACTCGTCTTTTCTGTCCAAGAGCTCATCGGGCGCGTAGCCCAAAAGTTGCTTCAAACGGTCAGAATAATGCACTTTATCCGTGATAAGATCCCAGTCCCAGATCCCGGCCGCGGATCCGGCAACGGCCAGTTCGTAGCGTTCCTCGCTCTCCAGAAGCTCCCTGACCGTGTCTTCCAGACTTGCCTTGCTTTCGCTCAGCTCGGAGGTACGTTCATCGACCAGTTGCTCGAGGTGTTGCTGCATCCGGTAAAGGTGCATATGTGTTCTCACCCGTGCCAGGATTTCCAGCTCCTGGAACGGCTTGGAGATGAAGTCTACTCCCCCCGCTTCGAAACCTTGGATCTTGGCTTCGATATCTTGTAACGCACTGACAAAGATGATGGGGACATGCTGTGTCCGTTTGTCCTGCTTAAGACGCCGGCAGAGCTCAAAACCGTCCATCTCCGGCATGCGCACGTCCAGTAGGATCAATCCGGGCGGCTTGGCCAGCGCCGAGTCAAGGGCCGTTTGCGCTTTCTCAGCCGGTCGAACCTGATAGCCCTCTTTTTCCAACAGCTCAGTAAGCAACCGAAGGTTGGGGATTTCATCATCAACGATAAGGATGTCGTCTTCAATGTTCATATCACATCTCCAAGCAGTTCCCGAATTCGCCCGAACTGAAAACCGTCCACGAGCCTCTGTAAACCCTTCGCCGTGTCCGGCGCATGGGCCTCAATGCGTTCGATGAGCACGGCCATTCTCGATCTGTCCAGCACCAGCGTAGCATGGCGAAGCTCAGCAAGCAATTCAGGAGGAAGTTCAGAGAACATTTCTCCAGTAAGTTCAGGACCGGCCTCAGGCAAATGGGGTTTCACAGTATCGGCGTACCGATACTCAATCCCTAACTGCCGCCCGATGGCATCGAAGATTTCGCTCTCCCGGACAGGCTTACACACTAATTCATCACAACCTGCGCCCAGGATCTTGTCACGCTGCTCTTCGAAAACACTGGCAGTGACTGCAAGGATCTTAACCTGCTCACCCTCTGGCAGTTCACGTATGGTTTTGGTCGCAGTATACCCGTCCATGACCGGCATGCGCATGTCCATGCAGATCAAATGGGGACGCCAGGAATTAAATGCCTCGACGGCGGTTTCACCATTAACGACCTCACACACCGCGAAACCGACCCGTTCCAGCATCGAAGACAGTAGCGCGCGATTATCAGCATTATCATCGGCGACCAGGATGCGCTTTGGCGTTTGACCGGGCTTCAGGCCCACCACCTGTGTTTCGCGAATAGCCCCATGGTCAAGCGCAGACGCCTCTGCCGGCTCAAGCGGAACCGTCACCGTAAACAATGAGCCTTCGCCGGGCTTGCTCGTTACATCGATCCGGCCTTCCATCACGTCGACCAGCGACCGGCAAATCGCCAGCCCCAGCCCCGTACCCTCCGCTGCGTCGCCGGTATGATTGCCTTGAACGAAGCTGTCGAAGATGGTAGGGAGTTGCTCCTCTGGAATGCCCAGCCCGCTGTCTTCCACTGCCAACTGAAGCAAAACGCGTGCGGGATCGTTATCCAACGGTCTTGTGCACGCACGCAGGCAAACATACCCCTGTTGGGTGAACTTGACCGCGTTGCCCAGCAGGTTAATAAGCACCTGGCGTATCTTGCCCACATCTCCCTGTACGACACGAGGCAGTGTGGTATCAAGCTCAAGATCGAAACGCAATCCTTTGGCCTGCGCCCGCACCGTGATCATTTGCCCAATATCCTCCAAGGTACGCACCAGGTCAAAGGGAGCCCGTTGCAGTTCGACACGCCCGGCCTCGATTCTGGAGAGACTCAGGATCTCATCGATCATTTGCAGCAGGTGATCCCCACTGCGCCTGATGATGTCGACCTCGTTGTGGCGCTCGGGTGTCAGATCCTGTGCCCGAGCCAGATTTCGCCCGAAACCGAGGATGGCATTGAGTGGTGTCCGCAGTTCATGGCTCATATTGGCCAGGAAGATGCTTTTCGCCCGGCTGGCAGATTCAGCTTGATCCCTGGCCGCCTTAAGCTCTGCCGTCCTTTCTTCGACTTTCTTTTCTAACTCAAGCTGATAACCTCGCAGTTCGTGTTCGGCAGCTTTCCGTCCTTTCATATTAATCAACAGAAAGAGTATTAACAATGACTCAATGACCAGTAGAACGATCCCGCCTATGATGCGCCATTTAAACAATTCATAAAACGTATAGGTTCTGTTCTGAATGACACTGTCTAGGGGCAGTTTTTTCAGGTCAATGTCCCATTTTTTTAACTCTTTCCATTCATAGATAAATTCAACATAAGGCGGCTTCGGTTTTATGGAATCGATCGATTCTCCCTGGGATACCCTCTCGACGATATCAACAGACATAGTCGCAGAGGCTCGGGTCGTTGTCACCCGTCCCCCTAAAATTCCAATACCTAACGCATGGAGATCTAACCAAGAAAATACGGGACGATTTGACCGTTCCCCGATCCTCTGACTAAAATCGCGAGTGATAACCGCTTTCCCCTGAAAGTCCAGTGAATACGTCAGATAATAAATAAATGAGTCATCAGGGAGGTTTTCAACACGTCTCAAGAGTTCCTCAACATTTAAATCATTTAAATAATTGATGGAAACACGATTTCCAAACCCTCTGGTTTCATTGCGGAATTCGGATGTGAGTCGCCTGTCCATCAGGCCGTTTCCCGCGACCACATAGATACTCTCTGTGTCCGGCAATAGGGTAAGGGCGTGCTCCATATTTTTTTTAAACTCATATGCGAATGGAAGTACTACCGAATGAGGTACCTCATCAAAGCCTGACTGGGTTGGGAGGACAAATATTTTGGGGATACCTGGAAATAAATCATGTTCAAGGATAAATTGGATTGTGGAGGCGAAAGTTACGATGATGATATCAGGAGCAGAGTTTGCATATTTATGTTCCAACTGCTTTTTCACCATTTCTTTGTAACTCATATCTTTAAACTGCAGTAAATCCAGGTTCTCAATCTCAACGCTATCAAGGTATAAATTGCGTTCACGCAACGCTTCTATAAAATATCGGTTAAATAACACATTCCAGGGTCTCTTAACTTTCAAAGTATGCAGCACAAGCACCTTCTTTTTGCGAGGCTGATCTTCCGGTATTTTGGCAATATTCATCTCTTTTGCCGTCTGGTCAGTCCGGTCGGTCCTGGCGGCCATCACAGCCTGTTCTTCAGCAAAGGTCGTAGAGACGTGCCCGGAAACACAAGCAAGGAGTGCCATTAGGAGTATGAGTATCCCCTTGAGCGAAAACACAATCCGTGATGCAGTTTTTTTTGCGCCAGGCTGTTTCGGAAGATCGCCTCCGAAACCTTCTGATCCGTATCTATCGTTCATAGAACCTCGGCACCAACAGTACAAACATCCTTATCCATGTAGAGTTCATATCACATATCCGAGAGTCTCCCCATCGATATATTCAAGAATCAATGCCGGTTGATTCTCCAACGACACTAGCTTCAGGGCCTTGCGGACACCCTCGACCCCGTTGAGGGAGCGGGTCATCTCGCATTCTTTTTCCATAGATAGAAGGATTCGACGGGATGGGTGGCGTTTGGATGGTCTCTTTACAACCACCGGCTGGGTATATTCTTCAACTCTTTCGATGGAGATGATCGAGTTGCCGCTATAGATATCACTCTTTTTTGTTTCTTCCGCCATAATATTACCTTAACAATCGAATAATGCTATCATTCGACATCTATTCGCCTTCCGGGTATTTCGGTAGAATATTCGACAGATTTCTAACCCTTTGATTTATGAGCTTAAACCACATCCTGTGGTCGTGGTACCCCAAAAATGGTTTCATCAGAATAGGAATTCATATTATTCACTTCCAAGATTCTGAAAGTTAGCAAGAAACTGTAGGGAGGTGCATAATGAATAAGCGATTAAAAAGGTTATCACATACCAGCTATAATGTAAATATCACGATGAAATCATAGAATATTCCAAAGGGCAGAATTATCTATTCAATCGCCGCTTGAGATTTGATAGCGCTAAGGCTTTGATATCATTCGCTCAACTAAGAATAAACATTGTGATGAGAGAACGATAGACTTTAAAAATCATGCCTTTTGAAATCTAAGGTATCTAGAATTTGCAGTACCACATATTTTTCATGTTACTGCTATCAGTTTTTAGATAGACCATTTTTAATAATTGATCTGCAATACAAAAGTTTTTTGAACTCTTTGGACTTATAACTTTATTATCAATTGGAAAGGTTTTCAGGATAATTCAAATTTAAAGTTTCGATAAGTATCCTGAAAAGCCCTCCGATTAAAAGAGGCTGGTATTTGTTAAATCAGGACTACCTCCAAAAAAGTTTAAAATTCTGTTTGAAATCTTGAATGTAAGCCGCTGGTAAAATATGGACCAGAATGCACTGGATGGTAGGCCTATTGAGCCCCAATCAAATGATTGCCATCCCATATTTTGATTGTTACGGGTAAACCAACCCAAAGTTGCTTTGTTGTATTGGCATTCGATGGGTATAGACATCAGCGATCTGAGTGCCAGAGAGATTGGTGGATGAAAACGTTTTCCGTAGGTCGGGCACCGCTCCGGCTTCGATTATCTGGACGTCACGCAATGCTCCCCGGTTGATCCTAAGGTTGGTCCAGTCATTGTTTTTCAGGATATCCCCCCTTGCATTATGATTTTTCAGGATATATAATTATTTTTCAGGATTATCACATTTCTTTAATCTAATTTCGGAGGAAGGCATCGTTTTTCATGGACTCGGAAACTCAGCATCGTTTTTCAGAGGCAGTCACGGTTTTTCATGAAAGGCGTCTGCCTGAAAGGGCAACGCCGGCCGGATATTCAGCCCTGATTGGAGCCTATAATCTGTCGGTTCCGTTGCCGCGCACCCTCTCTGCCACAGGAGAACGTCACAAGGCCTACGAAGATGCGGGGTGGCGCATCCTGACGCCACGCCATGCGCCGAAGGCGAGCGTAGAAGGCCACCTTACCTTTGCCCTCAAATATGAGGGGCTGGACCTTGCCGTGCTCAAGCGTCTCTTTGCTGCGACCGGACCAGGCGAAATAGCAGCCCTGGTGCGCGCCAAACCCACGGGCAGTTATGCACGACGCATCTGGTTCCTCTATGAGTGGCTTACGGGCGAGCAACTGGATTTGCCCGATGCCGGGAAAGGAACATATGTGCCCGCTGTAGATCCCCACAAGCAATGGGCGATCGAGGGGAAGAACTCCCCGCGCCACCGCGTAAGAAACAACCTTCCGGGCACGCCGGCATTCTGTCCCTTGATCTTCCGTACGAAAAGGCTCGATGAATTCATCGAAATGAATTTACCTGCGCGGGCTCGGGCGGTAGTGGCCAATGTTCCCCAAGACTTGTTGGCGCGCGCGGCAGCCTTCCTGCTCCTAAAGGACTCGAAATCGAGTTACGCCATTGAAGGCGAACGTGCGCCCCAGGACCGCGTACAACGATGGGGCCGAGCCATCGGAGAGGCAGGCCGCCAGCCGATCGACCTGGAAGAACTGTTACGGTTGCAAAGAATTGTTATTGGCGATGCCCGCTTTGTGCCGTTAGGGCTTCGGCGGAAAGGAGGATTTGTGGGGGAGCATGATCACCAGACACGCATGCCGTTGCCCGACCATATCAGCGGACGGCCGGACGATCTTGCTTCTCTCATCGACGGCATGGTTGCCTTCGACCGGGGACCGTCGCAAAAGCTCGACGCCGTCTTCGCTGCCGCAGTTTTGGCCTTCGGTTTCATTTACATTCATCCTTTTGAGGACGGGAACGGCCGCATTCACCGCTACCTCATTCATCATGTTCTTACTCAAAGAGGGATAAACCCGCCCGGCGTTGTGTTTCCCGTGTCGGCCGCCATTCTAGAGCAAATCGACGAATACCGCCGCATTCTGGAGGACTATTCCCGGCGGCTTCTGCCGGTGATCAAGTGGAAGCCTACTGAGGACGGAAACGTCAATGTCCTAAACAACACGGCCGACTTTTACCGTTTCTTTGACGCAACACCGCATGCCGAATTCCTTTGCGCCTGCGTGCGAAAGACCATAGAGGAAGACCTGCCAAGTGAAACAGAATTCCTCATGCGATATGATAAGTTTAGTGACCGTGTGGGAAACATTGTGGATATGCCCGATCGCATCGTAGATCTTCTCTTCCGCTTTCTCAGGCAGAATAAAGGTCGCCTGTCAAATCGTGCACGTGAGGGCGAGTTCGCCGAGCTCACGACACGGGAAACGGAACGTATTGAGCGAATTTTCAACGACGTCTTTGCCGATTCCGGGTTGTGAAACAATTTTCGGCGGAAATGATAGAAACTCCGGTGATGTGGCGGCTAATCATTTAAAGACCCGCCATGAATCGCAATAACCAAATAAGAAGCCCAAAAAGCAAATCTACAATTTGTAATCTTAATATCTTATTTCATCATAGAAAAATCTCAGTTAGAGGAAGTTGCAATGGCCGGAAAACCAACTTATGAGGAATTAGAGCGGGAAATAGAAGCGCGCGCTGAGAACGAACAGGCACTGAAAGACTCTCAGCGCTTGTTGCAGACGGTGATTGATACGATTGAAGGGGAAGTTTTTGTCAAAGATACCAATGGGAAATATCTATTTGTAAACAAAGCTTTTGGAAAAGATTTCGGAGTGGACCCGAAGGCTGTGATCGGAAAAGATGATTTCTTTGTTTTTCCTCCAGAAGCAGCAGCAAAATTGCAAGAGAATGATAAGCGTATCATGGCCGGGAGAAAAGCAGAGAATATTGAAGAGAGCGGTATGGTTAAAGGCAGATATCTAACCTATTTAACCAATAAGGTTCCGTTAATTGACGACAATGGGAATGTACTCGGAATTTGCGGCGTCGGCTTTGATATTACCCGGCAGAAAAAAATGGAGAAGGCGCTTAAAGACGCACATATTGATCTGGAAAGAAGGGTCAAGGAAAGGACTGCTCAGCTCTCTGAAACTGTTGATAAATTACGCGAGGCAGAATTGCGCTATCGCACCGTGGCTGATTTCACTTACGACTGGGAATACTGGACAAATCTGGACGGGACCCTACGATATGTCTCTCCATCCTGTGAACGCATATCCGGCTATACCCCCCGGCAGTTTATGGACAACCCTTCTCTATACCGTGAGATTATTATTCCAGAGGATCAGGACGTCTGGGGTAAACATTACCATGATTCCCGCAAGGATCCGGGAGCAAGAGAAATACAGTTCCGAATCCGACGTCGAGACGGATCAATTCGCTGGATAGAACATGCTTGCCAGCCGGTGAGAGGGGATCAAGGGGAGTTGTTGGGTTTTCGGGCCAGCAATCGCGACATCACCATACGGAAGGAAGGGGAAATAAAGCTGCAAAATGCCTATTCAGAAATAGAGGCGCTGAAGGCGCAGCTTGAAGCAGATCGAACCTACCTTCGTGAGGAAATCAAGCTGGAACATGATCATGAAAATATCATCGGTAACAGCGATATGTTGAAATACGTTCTTTTCCGGGCGGAGCAGGTTGCACCTACAGATACCACCGTGCTTATCCTGGGTGAGACCGGTACCGGAAAAGAGCTCATCGCCCGAGCCATTCACAATGCCAGCCCAAGGAGAGAGCGACCCCTTATCAAGGTAGATTGTGCTTCTTTGCCCGCAAATCTTATTGAATCAGAGCTGTTCGGCCATGAGAAAGGCGCCTTCACCGGTGCCGTTGAGAAACGGGTGGGGCGTTTTGAACTGGCGAACGGGGCCACTTTGTTTTTGGATGAAATCGGAGAGCTGCCATTGGACCTGCAGTCCAAATTGCTCAGGGTTCTTCAGGACGGCGAGTTTGAGCGTCTGGGCAGCTCCCAAACGCTTCGTACCGATGTTCGCGTTATTGCCGCTACCAACCGAAATCTTGAAGAGGATGTTCGCAAAAAACATTTTCGTATGGACCTCTGGTACCGGTTAAGCGTTTTTACTATTTCCGTTCCGCCCCTTAGAGAAAGAAGTGAAGATATTGGCTTGCTCGTCAATTATATGATTAAAAATTTTGAAAAAAAACTTGGAAAACGGATCAGATCCGTTCCCACCCATATTTTGACCAAACTACAGAATTATTCCTGGCCCGGCAATGTCAGGGAACTGGAAAATGTGATCGAACGCGCGGTAATAAATACTCAAGGAGATACGCTGCAACTCGAAGATGTTCTTAATGCTCACCGACCTGGGGATGCAGAGTCCCCCGACCTTCCCATAAAAAGCCTTGAAGAGATAGAGCGGGAACATATCTTGCTGACGCTCAGGAAAACCAACTGGAAAATTCATGGAAAAGATGGTGCTGCAGTCCTGCTGGATATAAACCCCAGTACACTTCGCGGTCGTATGCGCAAACATGGAATACATCGCCCTCCTTACAAAACCTGACACTTGTCATATTTGGCGTCACATTTGACAAATTTGTCATATATGACAAGTTTTCACTCCTCTACTTCCTCTTGATTCGATCCTTTCTAAGCTCATTCCGTTTTAAATACAGTATGTTATATTGCTTTTCTCATCACTTTCCTATTTTGGCACTGGTTTTGCTCATCTATTTATTTGTTTCTTGAACCGTATGGACGTTTTTATCTCCCAAGTACAATTTCAAACGCAAAAAAGGCCTGGCCAATGGTTATTCTGACAATATCGGTAAATGCCCGTTCGAGTAAACGCAACGAGCTTTTGTCTGCGTGCCGGTTGATTACCGATCAGACCCGCAAGGAAAAGGGCTGCCTGGGCTGTCGTCTTTCTCAGGATATCGACAATGAGAACCTCATCAATCTGGAAGAAACATGGGAGCATCGTTCATACCTGGATGAGCATTTTCGTTCGGATGTTTTCAGCGCACTGCTCGGTGCCGTGAAACTGCTCGGTGAAACCCATGAGATTCGAATCAATGACGGTTCTCAGACCGAAGGGTTGGAGGCTGTTCAAATGGCACGGTCAAAAGAAGGGACGGGCGGTCAGTGATCTGCAATCAGTGAATAGTGACAGATACCACCGGGTTTA
>JAIWEZ010000026.1:0-14609 GCA_048631945.1 Gammaproteobacteria bacterium
TCCTAAACTGTTTGAGGCCCTTGGGCCGAGTTTTTAGGATTTAGTGAGCGAGCCCATGGATGGGTCAAAAAGCTCATAGTAACGAGTGAGAAGGGGTTATGCAAAGGTCTCCTTGTGACGGTTTCTCGCTTGACACACTATTCCTGTTTTCCTATTCTGTAACCGTTCACGGGTTCAGAGGTTCAGAGGTTGTAACCCTGAGCCGACTTCGCCATAGTAGCCGATTCAGCCGTCGTAGCCTATGGCTACTATGGCGAAGTCGGCTCGCTCGAAATGACAGGTTATTGAGACTTTTTACGACACCATCAACTCTGGTATGATGCAAAAAAAAGACATTGAAAAATACCCTGTTTGAAAAACTGGCCAGTCTCTATTCCGAGATGGAGGAGAGTTACAACCGGACAGCCGGCAAGATCGGCCTCTCCTGCGAAGGATGTACAAATAATTGCTGCACTAGCTATTTCCAGCACCACACCTATATAGAATGGGCTTACCTCTGGGAGGGAATAAGATCCAGTCCCGGCGAAAAACTGCGTGAGTTTATGGACAGAGCCGGGGAGTACGTCAGACAGTGCAGATCTCTCTTGGCTCAGGGTCAGAGCCCCCGCATTATGTGCCCTTTGAACGATAACGGGCTGTGCCAGCTTTACGAATACAGACTAATGATCTGCCGCATGCACGGTGTCCCTAACAGCTTTATCAGACCTGACGGAAAGGAGATAAGTTTTCCGGGCTGTTTCAGGTGCCAGGCACTTTATACACATTTGAAAGAGGTGCCTGTTCTGGTCAGAACAGGTTTTTATCGGGACCTGGCCTCCTTGGAGATGGCCTTTGTAGGACGGCCGATCAATGCCTTGCCAAGGGTTAATCTAACTCTGGCCGAGATGCTGTTACAGGAACCTCCTGTATTTTAGTGCGTGGCCTGCGGAATAGAAGTAAGGGATTCGGTTAAATCATTCCATGTCATCCGTTAAGGGCTACCCCTAACATTTTCTCCGAGGCGCTAAAGTCTTCTGGAGTATTGATGTTAACGAAGGAAATGAGGCGGGGGTCTGCTGATCTGAGTTGCTTTTCCGGGATTTCTTTGACGTTGACCTTTGGATAGAACTTCAGGATCTTAGGATCTTCGTTTTTGAGCTGATGCTCAATAGGTTTGATGCAACGCTTTGAATAAACGGCACATAACGGCTGATTACCCTTTTCCGTGACAGGTATGATTACATCCCATTTTGGTTCAAGCTGCGCCAAAAGCGCCCTGATCAACTTCTTTTTTAAGAACGGCGTGTCACAGGCCGTAATGAAAGCATGGGACGCTGAGGCGTGAAACAGCCCCGCATGGATGCCGGTCAGAGGGCTGCGTATTGGAAAAAGATCCGTTACAATCGTCAAGTCCCATGAGAGATACTGAAGAGGGTTATTCGTAACCAGCAAGACCTCATCGAAAAGCCCCTCAAAGGTGTTGTAAAGACGATCGATGATCGTCTGATTCCCCACGGAAAGAAAGGCCTTGTCCTTACCTCCCATCCGTGTATTCAATCCGCCCGACAAGATGATTCCCGAACAAGGATATTTCACAGCATCAAAGAAGCTCCTGATTCATAGATACCAAATTATCAGACCCTCCCTGGGGGCGTCAAGGAAAAGGTCAGCAGAAATTGCCCTTGACAAAGTATGCAACTGGACATAGTCATTAATTTTTTGGACCGTTAATCAGGAGATCGACCTTTGAAGAAGGGATTTATAAGGATCAACAGTGAATTGTGCAAGGGGTGTGGGCTCTGTATTGCGGCATGCCCCAAGGGGTCGATCAGGATAAGAAACAAGCTCAACATCAGGGGTTATCATCCAGCCGAATATACTGAAAAGGAAAAGAGCAAGAACCGCAAATGCACTGGATGCGCCCTGTGTGCAATAATTTGCCCTGACATTGCCATTGAGGTGTTCCGTGACTAAACAGTTAATGCGGGGAAGCCATGCGATTGCCGAGGCGGCAACTCGAGCAGGGTGTCGCTTTTATGCAGGCTACCCCATCACACCGCAAAACGAACTCCCCGAATACATGTCTGTGCGCTTTGCCCAGTTGGAAGATGCCACATTTGTACAGGCCGAAAGCGAACTGGCTGCCATTAACATGGTCATGGGGGCAAGCATGGCCGGCGTCCGTGCCATGACCTCGTCTTCCAGCCCTGGTATCAGCTTGAAGCAAGAGGGGATCTCTTACATGGCCGGCATGGAACTCCCTGCTGTGATCGTCAACATTATGCGCGGTGGCCCTGGTCTCGGAAATATCGCCCCTTCCCAGCAGGACTATTTTCAGGCCACAAGAGGCGGGGGACACGGCGGTTATCGAACCATAGTTCTCGCACCTTGCTCGGGCCAAGAACTGGTCACCCTGACCATAAAGGCATTTGACTTAGCCGATGCCTATCGCAGCCCTGTTATATTGCTGGGCGATGGCCTCATGGGCCAAATGATGGAGCCCGTAATCTTTCCAGATCCGATTGATCCTGCCGCATTACCAAAAAAGGACTGGACACTGGATGGTGCCAGGGGTCGAGACAGCCGCCTGATTGCCTCATTGCATTTAGACCCCACAGAGATGGAGCAATTCAACTGGAAGCTGGCCAGGAAGTATGCGGCTATATGCGAGCGCGAAACCGAGCATGAGTCGTATCTTCTCGATGATGCTGTGGTTGCTGTGGTTGCCTTTGGCACAGCAGCTCGCATTGCCAAGGGTGCTGTTAACCGCGTAAGAAAAGCGGGTCTGAAGGCAGGCCTATTTCGGCCTATAACCTTGTGGCCCTTTCCTGGAAAGGAACTGAGGGACCTAACCCGCACCATCAAAAGTCTCCTTGTATTTGAGATGAACTTTGGCCAGATGGTGGAAGATGTGAAGCTCAGCGTGGGCGAGCAGGCTAGGGTACACTTTCATGGCAGACCGGGAGGAATCATCCCTACACCTCATGATATCGGAGCCGCCATCACAAAGCTGATTCACAGGTATGGACTGTGAACTTGGGGGCCTTGCCCCAATTGGAATGTTGGAATACTGGAATGATGGATAATATCTGTCCGGTAAATGTCGAAACTCGAAACTCGAAATACGAAATCCGAAACAAATCCAAAATACGAATTTTCTAATGTTCAAAACAATGCTGAATAAAACGGAAATACGAATTTTCGGTCATTTGAGTTTTGAGAATTTGAAAATTGTCTCGGATTTCGATATTCGGATTTCGGATTTTCTTTAGCAGGCAAAAAACAGATGTCACGAAAAGATCCATCGTTTCAATAGATTGTAGAAATTCTGAAACGTCCTATGGCTAAACAGGTATTCACAAGGCCCAAGGCCCTAAAAGACAACATTTTTCACTATTGCCCCGGGTGTGGCCACAGCATCATTCACCGATTACTAGCTGAAGTGATTGACGAACTCGGAATTCGGGACAAGACCGTGGGGGTGCCGCCTGCCGGGTGCGCTGTCCTGGCTTACAATTACATTGACGTGGACATGGGAGAGGCCCCACATGGACGAGCTATTGCAGTGGCCACAGGAATAAAACGAACCCGACCCGACCTGATCGTGTTTACCTATCAAGGGGATGGAGACATTGCCGCCATCGGCACGGCTGAGACCATTCACGCGGCCAACCGGGGGGAGCGCCTGAGCGCTATCTTTGTAAACAATGGAGTATACGGAATGACAGGCGGCCAGATGGCACCCACCACCCTTTTGGGGCAAACCACAACTACCTCACCAGGGGGTCGATTGCCCCTCAGAGACGGGTTCCCACTCGACCTGAGTCAAATGTTGGCAGTAGCAGATGGAAGTGTATACATTGAGAGGACAGCCGTTACATCGCCGAAAAACATTATCAAGACCAAGAGGGCCATCAAGAAAGCTTTTCAAGTGCAAATGGATGATCTTGGGTTCGCGTTGGTTGAGATATTGTCTCAGTGCCCGATAAACTGGAAACTCTCGCCGGTGGATGCTTGCAAATGGGTCGAAGAAGAGGTCGTAAAGAGCTACCCCCTTGGGGTAATCAAGGATACCACTCAGGCTCAGAATCGAATGGATAGGATGAAGAGAGGCAAAAGAGCAAAAACATAATCACGAAAACACGAAAGGGCGAAAGCACGAAAGCGAGAACGAATGAAGGTGTATGGCATAGATGCCATTGACTTACGTTCAAGGTGTCTCGAATATATGAGTTGCAATTTAAAGGCTCCTGTTTTTTCGTGATTTCGTGATAAAAGGTTTTTTGACACGATGGGCATAACCAAAACCATATTTTCCGGCTTTGGCGGACAGGGGGTCCTGATGATGGGATATGTGCTGGCAACTTCGGGCATGCACGAAGACAAGCATGTGACCTTTCTTCCCTCCTACGGGGCAGAGGTGCGAGGTGGAACCGCCAATTGCACCATTACTGTCAGCGATGAGCCGATCGCCTCTCCGGTAGCATCTTTCCCGGACTTTGCTGTATTGATGAACACCCCTTCTGTGATGAGGTTTGAGGGAGGGGTCAAGTCAGGAGGCACCGTCTTCTTAAACAGTGACCTAGTAGAACTGCGGCCCAAACGCCGCGATATACAAGTGGTGGCCATACCGGTTAACAACATTGCCGAGAGACTGGGCAATGCCCGGAGTGCAAATATGGTTATGATCGGCGCTTTTGTCCAAAAGACCGGTTTGGTTTCCTTGAAGTCTGTTATCAAAAGTGTAAAGAGCATCTTTGAGACAAAGGGCACAAAGGTGCACAAGATTAACACACTGGCCCTCAAGGAGGGAGCAGCGTTTGTAAAGGGGCTGTCCGGTTCGTAAGCTCAGAACTAAAGGGAAATCATAGCCATGACTATCAAGGAAATTGTCATAGGAGTCAAAAACAGGACAGGTGAACTTTCTCGTATCATCGGCCATCTTTATGAAAACGATGTCAGGGTCCCCGCGTTCTGGGTAGGCACCGAGAATAAAAAAGCCTCTCTTCGACTCATTGTCAGCAACCCGGAAGCAGCAATGTCGGTTTTGACCGGCTTGGGTTTCAAGGCCAAGACTGTGGATGTGATTGCTGTCCGTGTCCCGGATCATCCGGGCGGATTGAATACAATCCTGAAGCTATTGCATTCTGAAAACGTCGATATTCTCCATATCTATCCCTGCATAGAAATACAAGATACGGTTCTCATCCTGGAGGTTGACAACACCAAAAAAGCCGTCAAGGTCTTGAAAAACAACTGGATCAATCTTTACGACGAGAAAATTTACAATATGTAGCAGGGGCTTGTATGCCATGAAGATTGAATCGTACCGCTTTGGCCACATTGAAATCGATGGGAAGGGTTACGGGCACGACATCAAGCTTATAGGCGAAAGAGTGGTGCCGGACTGGTGGCGGGGCCAAGGTCACCTTGTGGAAGTAAACGATGTGCAGGATCTTTTGAATTCAGATGCCGAGATTTGCATCTTCGGGACCGGTTTTGGCGCTATGCGGGTATCAAAGGCGGTGCAGTCTGAGTTCCAAAAGCGGGGAGTCAAGGTCCTGATCCAAAAAACCTCATCAGCTTGTGACACATACAATCGGCTTCTGAAAGAGGGGAAAAAGCTTGTCGCTGGCTTTCATCTCACCTGCTGACCAAGGGCTTGACCGAAAACCCTGTTTTTTCGGTCAAAAATTCGAAATCCGACACGGAGTGAAGCCTGCGCCAAACACGAAATCCGAAACAAATGATAAGAATAAAAATGTTCAAATGACAAAAACATCGAATTTCCAACGTGCCCGCCCTGGCGCTACAGAAGCCGGAAAATGCCAGGGAGAGAAAAACCCGGTCTGGGCCCAGGGTTAGTTTCGGTCATTTTGTCATTTGATATTCGGATTTGTTTCGGATTTAGATATTCGAGTTTAGGATTTGGCTCCGGCTTGTCCGGGTTAGGGGATAGTTTTCATCTTCCCGATTGAAAGGTCATGAAGGGGGATCAGGACGTCAGCCATCTCCTTGATCTTTTGGATGCTATCGTAGGCCTCTATTACATTGATGTGGACCCCCGGGGCTATTGCCGGCCCTGTGGCCGGAAAGTTCTTGTCATTACAGCAAAACCCCGTGATAATTGCCTTGCCTTCTGATGTATTGATGGCCACGGACTGGCCGCCGACCGTGTGCCCCGGGCTATAAATTACATCGATCCCGTCGAGGATGTTCGCGTCCCCTTCCACCTCAACTACATCAACTCCATCCAGCACATCCGGGTAATACCTGTGGTCGATCGGGTGGGGGCTCCTGAAGAAGTCCATCTCCGCCTTTTGAACATACACCTTGGCACGAGGGCATTTGTAATCGTTTTCGCAGTGATCATTGTGAAGATGAGTGTGAATGATCACATCTATGTCCTCGGGCCTGAGCCCCACGGTAGCAAGGGCATCCTCAAATTCAAGGACATCAAAACCATAGGTTTTTCCCACCTCATCGGGCACTACAAACTGTTCAAGCCCCGTGTCTACAAGGACATTCTTGTCACCGCCTTTTATGTAGAAGACATAGATAGGAATCCAGATCCTTTGTCCGTAATCCCGAAGATACGTCATGATTCCCTGGTCTGTTTCGTTGGCTCCAACCACCAGCGGATGAATCGTGTATTCTTGCATAGCAAACCTCCTGTTACATAAGTTATGAAACCGCTCCGCGATTTTATATGTGGCAGTGTCTCTTTGTTTCTACGAGGCCCTTTTAAGTATTTGTTCTCTCTCAAATCCTGAAGATAATGAAACTTGAAAAACTTTATCGTGGGTGACAAGGTAAACATTGGGGCGAATCCCCAACATGTACTCTTGTAATTATTCGTGGATGACATACTGAACATCTCTCAGTATGTCCACCAGCTACGGCTTTGCCGTGAGCCATTTTCCAATTGCCGCGATGATTAATCGGCTTGGTATTTTGATGACAGCGAACGCAAAAGGTTTCAACGTGGCAATAGGCACACGACTCCCGCTCTGCTAACGCTTTGATACCATGCCCCCTCATTCTCCAGAAACCCGTGTGATTCTTTGGGCGATTTAGCTGATGGCATTTCCTGCAAGCATCATCAACATGACATAGACCGCAGTCATATACATGGCCAGGCTTCAACGGAATCTTTTCCTTTATCCTGGGGCCGGGTTTCACCAGAGTATTGACCCTGTAACCGTGTCTTTTTTTCCACTTTCCCGCAGGCTTATGATATGAAGGCAAGAATCTGTCCTGGCCGTGACAGTCCTTGCACTGAAGGTCTTCCAAATCAGTTTCCGGCGGCACCCCGTCACCATTTTCAGCGTAAGTTGAAAGTGAAAAGAACAGCACAACCGATAAAATGATCGCTATTCCCGCAATAACCATTATATGACCTGATCGTGACATCACTTGCTCCTAGATTTCAATACCTAGCGTGGCTATGAATCGATGCTCGTAGATATCATAGATGTCTAATTCATAGCGGGCATCAAAGTATAACCAGGGTTGAATATAATAACGGACATCGGAATAAATTGTATATACGTCAGTCTTCTCCCCGGTATCTGCAAAGTAGTCATATTTGTAAAGTGAGTAGAAAGAGCCCAACGAAATATTGATGGTTTTAGGCTTCTCATATGCTATCTCTCCGCCGAAACTTAATATCTCATCATCATTATCGCTGTCCATTACCTGCCAGAAATCAGCCTGTAGTGAAAGCTGTACATTTTTCATTAGCAGATCATCTATTATCAGGGCCAAATATTGATTATTGTAGGAATGGTTGAACTCTGTCTCGTCCTCACCCGAATCCAGTAGTCTCCATTGTGTTCCCGCTGAAACCCAGATACGATCCTTGTAAACCCCCTTCATGACGTCCAGGGTGAAGTTGTGGTACGGCTTTATCGGTCCGGTCAAGCCAGTATAGAATGGAGATGATGTTGGCGCTTCGTCTATTTCTTTAAATTGGTAGAAGTATGAAGCATCAATGTCAAGGTCCAGTCTGTCGACTAAGAGAGAAAACCTAGTATTTATAATCTTTGGGGAGTTATCGAGCAGAAAAAGGGAGATATAGCCATAGCCCTTGTGAAGTAAAGACCGCCTGATTGCAAGTGCAGACTGTTCATAGCGCTCTTTTCCGCTTTCCCTGTATGATCCTACTATATCGGGGTCTTCCTCGATGACCTGATATTCAAGGGTTATTTTCGTAGATCTATCTAAAAAGATATGAGCACCCCCCCCAACCTCCGTAGCATCCCAGTAGTGGCCATCCTCATAAAGGCGAACAGGAATGCCGGCATAGGCAAAGGGTCTGATTTTTATACCAAACAGGTCAAGGTCAAGTAAGAGATTCAATCCATCGAGATGGGTAGTAGCAAGCTCATGATTCACATATTGTCTCCCGAAACGGGCGTAATTTAGACGACCTAACTCATATATCTCTGCCTGACAGACATATAAATATCCATGGCTGGAAGAGTCCCATGTATCATGGATAGTCCTGGTTCTATCGCTTTGATCATCGTCTTCGGAGTCAATGTCCTCTATCATGTCTCCAGCTAAGGTAAATCTGAAATGCCCCCACTTATTCTCTTTAATTTGAATATCCACAATCTGATGAAGCTTGTGATCCTCACCCTCATCGTCAGATAGATAACGTCCATCATAGCGCAGCTGAAGCAGGCCTGATAGGGATAGTGAGCCTTCATCCGCAATGGCATATTGTATGAAAAATCCTGAAAACAACCAGAACAGGGTAAATAGATAAATATACAGTGTACAACCAAGGCCTCGCTTTTTAATCATTCTATTCAACTCAGCATTTCGGATTTGAGAATAAAATTTCATCCTTTCAGCGCAGTCAACAATCGATTGCTTAATGTATGAACTGAAAATGTGACTTATCGAATGTATTCAAACGCGGTAATAGGAACATAGGCTGACCTTAGCCCCTCTAACACGATTATATCAAAAAGCGTAACCATTCTCCCTTTGAGGAATTCGGGTAGGCTCATAAGACCTCAAAATAAAGGTTCCCCATAAGGAACCCCATCCATGCTACTATTTCCGTGATAATGACACTCGATACATACACGGAAATCGTCAGCGGACGGTCTGTGACAATCAGTACACAAAGCAATTACAGGGTCCCGGTGGTGAACACCTTTGGTTTCACCATGACATCTGCCGCAAAGCGATTTCCATGCCCGAGTATTGTCTACACCAGTCTCCTGTTCAAGTGTGACTGTAACTACTCCATTATTAACCCATTCCCTGACAAGAAACCTATTCGGGGACCCATGTGGTTCATGGCAATCGGTACAGGCCAGGGCATACTTGCTCGAATCGGCCTCCTGATAAGGTGAAACCACATCGAGGATGAGAGGATCATCGCTGGCAGCTCCGCCTCCATGCTTTTCGGTATTCCAGTCAAAAGCATAAAGGTCTCTTCCCAGCACGGTGCTATAGATAGTGTTTGAGTTATTGTGACAGTCGGTGCAAAAAGTAACGTAATCGGTTAGGTTGGAGCCATCTTGGGTTGCGGAGCCATCTGGTTCATATCCTGAGACAGCATTAGGTGCTTGATAGGTGCCGCCTTGGTCGGTCACGTATTGCTTCATCCTTTCCGTATCATCGTCTCCCCACAATTTCCAGGTAGAGGTATCGGTATGACCGCTTGGAAGGGAGACAGGCCACCCCCTGTCGCCCTTGGTATGGGGGTCCCTTTGGGCAGGATGGGGGTTATGGCAGGCGGTACATGGGTTGGAATCGGCCGTGTACCCCCACTTGCCAGTAGTAAAATTTTTGATATCCGTCAGCTTATGCGATATGCCATAATCAGAGCCACAATTTGAAACAGAACTGCCCGACTCATCGATAAATGAAAAGGCCTCAAGGATATCGTCAGGACATGTGATAGTGGTATCTCCGCTAGCCTTATAGCTATAGTTATAGCTGGTAAAAGGAGGGTCTTGGAAAGAGTCGGCTTCCTTATGGCACTGAAAGCAAAAGTTGTCAGTTTGGCTGGTAGAACTATAAGGAGCAAACAGCATAAGCTCGTAGTCACAAGCATCAGGACCACTCAGATCATGGCAGTTGGCACAGTCTCCCGTCGCATACTCGGGACCTGAGCGATCTACCCCATATATGGTGTTACCATGGGCAGAATTCGTGTAAGACCCGGCAATGTCCACGTGACAATCAGTACAGTCAAATCCACTAATTTCGCTATGGCATGAGAAACAGGACACAAGGCTATTCCCTCCTTTGAAGTCTATCCCATGGCATTCAGCACAGTCCGCAGGCACAGCATGACAAGCCCCGTGTTGCCATTGACCAACGGCCTCTTCATGGTGACAAAAGCCGCAATCTCTGTTCTGATCTCCCTCTCCGTTCAGGTCCTCTCCGTGACAAGCCTTGCAGTTGTCAGGGTCTGCGGCATATTCTTCACCGTGGGTGCCGGTCCATCCGCTATGATGGCAACCTCTGCATGATACACCTGAGGTGCCCCCGTCCAGATCCTCTCCGTGACAGGCTCTACAATTTTGTGGATCTGTATAGTAGTCATTGCCGTGCTGCGGATTATCTTTCCATCCCGAAGAATGGTAGGTGACAGTTTGGTCGTCGCTTCCCGGCAAGCCGTCTTCAAGAGAGCTTGTACATCCATTCAGGAGAATAACAATTACCGGTAAAAGCGAGAGAGCCTTGGATAGTCTCTTCAATATATCCTCCAATAGTCTTCGTCATCCACATGACAGGGGAGAATCTATAATACGGCCCCTTCAGCCGCCGCTACTGACACTTAGAGGCCACAAAGACATGCCTGATTTGCCTGGTTATGATGATCTGTACTCCAAGTAATGGGGAGTTTTTTCAGGAAATACAAATCGATAGGAATCATCGAATTATGATTCAAGTACAGGAAATATCATCCAAGGTCAAGCCTTAGAGGTCGTTTGCCTTAGAGGATGAACGGGTTAAACCCAATAATAAATAAGTTTGCAACTGATGCCACGCATGATAATTATAACATTGGTCCTTATCCTATGAAACTCACTGCGCTAATTGACAGAATTAAATCACACCCGGACTATCCCAAGGCAGGTATGATCCT
This sequence comes from Gammaproteobacteria bacterium, assembly GCA_048631945.1. Classification (GTDB taxonomy): domain Bacteria; phylum Desulfobacterota; class Desulfobacteria; order Desulfobacterales. Next base: position 11,099 of record JAIWEZ010000026.1, read on the forward strand.
GTGCCACAACGGTGTGGTGCGAGGGACTTCCCGTGATGGACGACCAGTTTCAGGCCTGAGTGTCACCTTTGATCGCAAGGTCTTGGACGGCATCCTTGCTGAACAGAGACAGAGGCCCGGCATCATAGATATACTGGTGGAGTTCCGGGAAGGATCGCTTAAGGTTGGCGATGACGTGATGTTTATCGTGGTAGCCGGTGACCTGCGAGACCACGTCATTCCGGTGCTGGCAGATACTCTAAATGCCATCAAAAAACGAGTGATCCACAAGAAAGAACACTTTGTATAAACGGAGCATAACTCTACACCGCAGAGTCGCGGAGGACGCAGAGGAGGATAATATTCTGTTTGTCGGGGGATGCCGACAAACAGAAAACCATCAGCGCCTTCAGGGCAATTTATGGCCGTAAGATTGAGCTGTTTTTGCCAATCGCCCGCCTTTGGCGGGATTGGCGAAAGAAAGAAAACCTCCGCGTTCTCCGCGTCTTTGCGGTGAAGTGTAACTCGAAAGGAAACTCATGCCAACATTCACACATCTTGATGAGGAAGGGCGGGTTCGCATGGTCGATGTGTCCGAAAAAGCAGCCACGGTCCGGGAGGCAGTGGCTCAGGGAGTTATTACAATGAAGCCCGAAACCTTTGACCTGATCAGTGAGCAAAAGGTAAAAAAGGGAAATGTATTCGAGACTGCACGTATCGCTGGTATTATGGCTGCGAAAAGGACCGCAGACCTCATTCCCTTGTGTCATCCGCTCTCCGTCACGCACCTGCAGGTAGATTTTTTCCCGCTCCCTGAGACCCACAGTATCCGGATAGAAGCGGTTGTGCGGGTGCTCGGGCAAACCGGGGTGGAAATGGAAGCCCTGACAGCTGTGTCGGTTGCTGCCTTGACCATCTACGACATGTGCAAGTCATACGATCGCGCCATGACCGTCTCTGATATTTACCTGCTCAAGAAATCCGGAGGCAAGAGCGGGACCTTTGTGAGGGAATCATCATGAAAGATGCTTTTACTTATGATGTGACCGAATTTACCGGAGGCCGCTTTCAAGAAGCTCGGGTGACTGCCATCCAGGAAGTTCCTCTGACCATCTATCTCAATGGTCATGAGGTGGTCACCCTCATGTGTACGGGAAAAAGCCCTAAGTTTCTGGCCGTGGGATTCTTAAAGTCTGACGGGCTGATTACAGATCGGAAGCAACTAAAGAGTGTCCAAGTTGAGGAAGAGCCTGAGAGGTTTAGGGTGAACGTTGAGACATCTCACGATCCCTTCAAGATTCAACGCTTGGAGCGAACTATTACATCCGGATGCGGGAAGGGTACAAATTTTGAGCGTAATGTAGAAGTCATTGCCTCGACAACTGTTAAGGCAAAGCTGGCTGTGACACCTGAGCAGATCCTAAAGTTGGCGGATGAACTCGACGAACGCTCAACCCTTTACCGGGCTACCGGGGGGTGCCATAACGCCATACTTGCTACATCGGAAAAGATTCTGATCTTCCGTGAAGATATAGGCAGGCATAACGCCATTGACATGATTTGCGGTCAATGTTTTTTGGATGACATTCCCACCGAGGACAAGCTCATCGTCTCCACCGGCCGTATTGCTTCAGAGATTCTCTTGAAGGCGATGCGACTTGGGGTGCCCATTCTAGTGTCCATGTCGGCTGCCACACGTTTTTCCATTGACCTGGCCCGAAGAACCAATATGACACTCATCGGACACGTACGACAAGGGCGTATGGTCGTTTACAATCAGGCAGGGAGAATAGCGGGGTTATGACTGGCAAGGAATTTTTCAAAGTGACCCCCCTGGCAACCGTACTCGAACTGACTCGCACCTTTCCGTGTGTCAGTGAAGAGGTCCTCCCCTTGGATCAGTGTGTCGGCCGCATTCTATCCACAGATATCGTCTCTCAGATCAATCTTCCGGAATTCAACCGTGCGACCATGGATGGCTATGCAGTTCAGGCCCGTTCGACATTTGGCGCTTCAGAGAGTATGCCGGCCCTGTTCACAATTGTTGGGTCCGTCGAGATGGGAGAGGTGCCCACGATTTCGGTAAAAGCCGGGGAAGCGGTTCGGATTGCAACGGGTGGTATGCTCCCGGATGGGTCAGACAGTGTGGTGATGGTGGAACATGCTGAGGCACTTGATGACTATACCCTTGAGGTCTTTAAGAGTGCCGCCCCATTACAGCACGTCATAGAGATCGGCGAAGACTTCCGTTTGGGTGAGCAGGTCCTTTCAAAGGGAAGCCCCTTACGTCCTCAGGAAATGGGTGTTTTGGCCGCACTTGGCAAAACCCACGTCCCGGTTTACAGGCAACCCGTTGTAGCCATCATCTCCTCCGGCGACGAAATTGTACCCATTGAAAAGCCTCCGGGCCTTTCCCAATTGCGTGATGTCAATGCCTATACCCTCACGGGCCTTGTCAGGCTGTCCGGCGGGGTTCCCCTTTATCTCGGGATTGTTAGGGACAACCTTGATGAATTGGATCGCTTCTGTCGAAGCGCGTTGGACCAGGCAGACATGGTCTTGATTTCAGGCGGCAGCTCGGTAGGCTCCCGCGATTTCACTCTAGAGGTAATCAAAGGACTCCCGGATTCTGAGGTTCTGGTCCATGGTGTCTCAATCAGCCCCGGAAAACCCACCATTTTATCCCGCAGCAAGCAAAAGGCGATCTGGGGGCTTCCCGGGCAGGTCGCATCGGCCATGGTCGTTTTCCAAGTGATGGTTCGTCCCATGCTTGAGACTATAGGGGGGCTTTCAGAAGACCGGTTAGGCGCAGCATACGAGGTCTCTGCCGTGTTAAGCCGCAACCTTGCGTCAGTTCAGGGGCGGGAGGATTACGTCCGTGTAAAGCTAGTTCATAGGGCAAATCAGATGTATGCCGAGCCCATTCTGGGCAAATCCGGCCTGATTCATACCATGGTGAAAGCAGACGGACTCGTCAGGATCGATATGAATTCAGAGGGATTGGATAAGGGAACCCCTGTGAAGGTTATTCTATTCTAATCCAGTAGCGTCCAAGATAAGTTGATTTTTTGCTCACTCAGCTATGTCTCCATAGCCATTCATAACGGGTGCGCCTAAATTCATTGGAGCAGTGCACTAGAGGTTGCTATTTAGAAATACCGGATAAAATAAAAAATTGTAACACTTTACATGTCTGAAAAGACCCGTTTTGTGAACGACATTAAGCAATTTTGGAAAAAGATTCATGAAGAGCAGAACGTTAAAATCGCAAACTGTTTTAGGGCATTAGCCCGAGTTTTCCGATTTAGTGAAGCGATTCATAAATCCCAAAATGGCTCACTGGAGTGAGCAAAATAAGACTTTTTTCAAAAAGCTAAACTCTTACAAAAAAGTACAATATTCGACCGCGAAGATAAAGCACTGACGAGCATGTTGAGCAATTCGTTGGGCCTTCAGTTGTATTCTAGACACTCCTTAACTTATTGAAGTGATACGTGAAGTGATACGTATAGCGGTCTCATAGACCTCGTTT